>WTJN01000124.1 GCA_011526265.1 Candidatus Arcticimaribacter sp.
ATTACGCGTAATCGAGATTTTGATTCTTATAGAATTTCACTCGATTGTTGATTGCTCGATTACGCGTAATCGAGATTTTGATTCTTATAAATTTGACGAGATTGTTGATTGCTCGATTACGCTTAATCGAGATTTTGTTCCTCATAATTCCACGCAATTGTTAATTGCTCGATTACGCGTAATCGAGATTTTGATTGTTATAGAATTTCACGCGATTATTAATTGCTCGATTACGCGTAATCGAGATTTTCTCCCCAATAGAATTATTCAAAGGTTGATTGCTCGATTACGTGTAATCGAGATTGTGAATTTTACGCGATGGTTAAATGCTCGATTATGCGAAATGTAGATATATAAAGTTTTCTTATCATGTGCTGACAATGCTATTGAATTTTCAGGTTTGTCAAAAAACATTTGAAGTTATATACGACATTGCTCACAATCGTAAATTATCAATTGTGAATGAGATTAAAAATGGAAACATTCTCAAAGCAGCGAGAAAAAAAAAAGTTCAGCAGCTCCAAAACACAAAGTCAGCTTCTTTAAAAACTTGGCTTGGACTTTTTTTTGAAAATACATGTGACATTATGCCTATGTGCGACAACATGAATGGTTCAACTCATCGGCACCTTCCAAGTACTTACAACAAAACAAAGATTCTTGAGAAGTATAACACCGAGATGGAAACAAGGAAGCAAAATGGTAATTCATGCTACAGACACAATGATCGCATGATGTCACGACCTGCCATACCTTCTAGCTAAAATATATTTTTCTAATTTTGCAGGTGAAACGAATAATTGTGATCTCACAGTCACCGCTTCGACTTTGAATAGAGTATGGAAAGAGAACTTTTCGGATGTCAAGCTTCCGAAACATCATAAGTTTTCAAAATGTGAGACTTGTGAAAGATTGTCACGAATGATACATTCTGATGGAATCGAGGAGGGCCATGACCTGACACATGAGGAAAAGGAAAATTTTAAAAGGGAAAAAGTATGTGATTGCACTGCAACATGAAATACTTGAGTCTTGAAATATCGATTTCTGAATATGTATTTGTTTCTTTCCAGATAAAACGAAAGGCCAAGGCTGAGCTCGAGCTCAAAGAACATCTTGAAGAAATCCAGAGAGAGCGCAATTTCAATAATAGAGTTCGAGAGCTTTCCAGAGAGCCGCAAAATAAAATCTTTTATTTTGAAATCGACAGTATGGATCAAACAAAGACAGCACTTCCACATTTCATAAATCCACCGAAAAATCTTAACCCAGACTTGTTGATTGACTTTCATCTAACTGTTGTCAAGTGAGTTCAATTCGTCGACTGCCATTTTCTCCGAGTGTTTAAATACTTTTTTGATTTGAAATATTGAGTTATCGGAAATTTATCATCAGGTACAATGGGACCAGATCGGATGATGTGTACTACTACCCCAACGTAATCGCACATGATTCGGCGACGACATGTTCAATAATCTGGCAAACCATCACAAAGGTAGATTGCATATTTTGCATACTCGATTACGCGTAATCGAGGTAGCGTTCTAATCATTATATTGTGTTACATCAGGAAATTGAGAGGACCGGAAAGCTTCTTGATAAAGTCCATATCCAATTGGATAATACTGCAAGGGAGAACAAGAATAGATATGTTGGGGGATTTTGTGCATGGCTGGTCGAAATTGGTTTGTGCAAAGAAATCAGGGGTGGTTTTCTTCCAGTAGGGTAAGTCAAAGCCTTGCGCTACTATGCCCCGTATATCCTGGATTTACATTAAATGTATTTTTCGCTTATTTTTACCTTATCGAATTATCCTATATTTCTACAGGCACAGCCACAACATTTGCGACCAGTTCTTCAGCCGTGTGAGTGCAAGACTAAGTCAAATGGACTGCCTTACACTTGAAAAGTTTATTGAGGAGGTCAAGAACTCTTATACACCATCCCCAAACATGATACTTCTGAAACGAACATTGAATGTCAAGGAGTGGCTGGATGAGCACTTGGCGAAATTTCAAGACGGAATGAGTCTTGCAAGACAATTTGTTTACTCGAAAAATCACGATGGGTCCGGGAGTACAGAGGGTGGGGTCACGGCATCAGTAAGATGCTCTGAATGGAGCAGCTCTGAGATGGGTGAACCGCAATTCCCGCTTCAGTCCTTACCTAGTCGGGTGCCTCAGTGGAATACAAATCGTCAAGTTTTTTCTAAATGGGAAACAAGAACTACGCGAACCGATCCCAAGATTGCCGACAATCATTTGTGCTCGGCCATCACCCAGATAGAAGATCTGGATCTAATGGATTTTCAACATGCTTCTTGGAGAGCTGTATTCAAAAGAATTAGAAAATGGGAGAAATTTACCGCTTTCGATTATGACGGACCTTGGCCTTTGACTGCTGATGACGTGACGAAATGGGTGTCTACATTTGACATCAAAATCAACGACGAAGCAGGTACGGCCAAATCTCGATTACGCGTAATCGAGTAATTCTTTTCGATATTGTTAATTTTGTTTAAATATTTTGACCTTTGACCTCGATTACGCGTAATCGAGAAAGGTATTATTCTGAAATCCCGTTTTTGCCGTTTGCAGTTATCCTTCAAGAACAAGCACGGTGTGAAGATGACCTTAGAAGAAGGGCAAAGGAGGCACGGCCATGGATTGGATGGCGTTGCAGCAACGATCCTCTTCGACATCGTGCTGTTGAACCCAAAGATGCTAAACGGAACAACTTGGTATTTATTGATTCCAGAAGTGCAGACAATGCAGACGCAATATTATTAGGTGATTGGGAAAGAGACTTTCAATTAGGTTTGGTTATGCAACGCCAGGATCCCAAGGATCCACAATTGGTCGACGTCGATTCGAAAGGGATGGCAAGTCGTAAACGTAAGAGGAATATGGACTTGGATGTTAGTCACCTGATTGAATTGGAACTTAAGATGTTTGAGCCTTATTGGAAGGACGAAGTGGGCAAGGCTGTGCATCCACTGTGGGTGGAGAGTATGAAGCGGAGAAGGCGGGGAGAACCTAGCTTGAAGTCGGATTGGAAGGATGTTGTGTCGTTGCCTTGGCGTCCGATTAAGCAAATACCACTTCAAATAGCAAGGGAACTTCTTGAGAAGCCGGCCTTTGTCCCGCAAGGAAGAGACCTAATACAGAATTATTGTGGAGTGGAAGGCGCTCATTGTCTCAAACAATCAAAAGGTTACCGTAATTGGCAGAAGGCCGGCACTGTCAAATACGTCTTCACATTTGAAAAGAATGAGAGAAGGAATGAAACCATCCAATTCAATCCCCGAACTCAAAAAGAAATTCTCGCGGAAATATATCGCAATGGGGATGAGCCACAAGAGTATGAATTCGGTCACTAGATAGTAATTGTTATTGTTTAATGCGTTATGAACAACAATCATGTTATTACAATGACCACATAACATAATCGAGTTAGCAATCGAGTGTAAATAAACAATATCATGACCGCTATTGATTATTAATGATACTAATTCGTTCATTTCAATCATTACTTGCTTAATACATCACTGACAATTAGCACTTTCAAGTAATCTATTCTAGTATCCC
>WTJN01000184.1 GCA_011526265.1 Candidatus Arcticimaribacter sp.
GCGGCTTTTGCAGCAGCTATTCCTGCAGCGGCATCTTCAAAAACCACACAGTTTTTTGGAGTTTGTTCGAGTAATTCGGCGCCCTTTAGGAATACCTCAGGGTCGGGTTTTGATTTACTCACGTGATTCCCATCGACGATGGCATTGAAGTAGGAAGCGATATTGAGTTTTTCTAGAATGCGGGTGGCATTTTTACTGGCAGAACCCAAGGCTATGGGGATATTATTTTCTTGGGCAAACTGGAGTAATTCCAATACGCCTGGTAAGATTTCTTCTTGCCCCATGGCATCGATTTGCTGCAAGTAGTCCTCGTTTTTTTCTATCAATAAGGCCTCTTTTTCTTGGGCAGTAAGTTGGACGTCTGCCCAACCCAAAATGCGTTCAAGCGATTCTACTCGACTCACTCCTTTGAGCGATTCGTTTTGCGCATGGGTTAAGCTGAAACCTACTTTTTCACCGATGCGCTGCCAGGCGGTGAAATGATATTTTGCGGTATCGACGATGACCCCGTCGAGATCAAAAATAAAGGCTTTCATGTGGGGAAAAATTATTTGCAATGATAGTCTGCTGCGCGCGTTGCGATTTGACCGTGAGGTTTAATGTTTACTTTGTAGCCGAGCGAGTTGGCCCATCCGCGGGTAGCATTCACTAATTTATTTGATTGATAGTTTTCGTCTTCGTTGTAGTCCATGTCAATTTCGAGGCGGACGTTGAGCTTTTTCTTCATCCATTCCGCAACTCCGATACTCAACTCGGTCTCTTTCCACAAGCGGGTCCACATGTCCTTGATTTGTGGCACACCAGATTTGGAAAGGATATAATGCACACCACGGTTGCCATATCGGTAGGCAATCACGGTAATGTAGCGGGTTTGTTTGGCAATGCTTTGCGAGTCGGTGCCTACATGAATATTGACACAGGGATGATTTTCTAGTATGGCTTGAGTGTGCGCTATTGCATCTATGATATTGCCATGAATGTCGCGAAACTCAATGCTTTTTTCCATCGCTTCGAAGATAAAATTTTTCGTAAAAACACGGGCATTATTTTTTTGGGGATGCGTTGATAATTTGTTGGCGTATGTGTTGGGAGAGGTATAAAATCCCAAGCATGTTTGGAATACACATCAGGGCGAAGGACACATCGATGAGTCCAATAACAAGGTCTACGGTAGTGATGGCGGAAAACACAATACTGGCCAAATAAATATAATTGTAAAGCTCTCCGCGGGTATGGGGGCGTAAAAAGCGCATGCATTTGACTCCGTAGTAGGCATAGCTGAGCAAAGAAGAAATACCAAAAACCAAGACCATGAGCAGGAGCAATTCATTGCCCCAACCAAAAAACAAGCGCTCAAAAGCCGCCAAAGTGAGCACGATACCATTGACTTCTCCTTGGGCTTCTACCCCGCTAATGAGGATAATCAAACCGGTGATGGTACATACCAAAATGGTGTCGAGTAAAGGGCCTAGGGCCGCGACAAGACCTTCGTTGAGCGGGGCTTTGGTTTGTGACTGTCCATGGTACATGGGGGCGGTTCCAACACCACTTTCATTGGAAAAAATAGCGCGCCGAATTCCCAAAAGCAACAGGCCCCAAAATCCGCCTGTAGAGGCTGCTTGTAGCGTAAATGCATCGTTAAAGATCATTTGGAACGTTGGGACAATGGCATTATAATTAACGACAAGGATGTAGCTGCCAAGAAGAAAATAGAGCACCACCATGACAGGGACCATTTTGGCGGTAACCTGCACAATTTTTTTCAATCCCCCTAAGATGACCCAAGCACTGAGGAGGGTGAAAAGAACGCCTAACCCTGCTTTCCAGACCCAAACGGGTTGCTGTGCCCATTGCTGCGGTTGCACCACAGTAATGACGGTTTGAGTGAGTTGATTGGCGGTGAAAGCTGGCAAAACGCCAAACAAACCGGCCGTGGCAAAAAGCACAGCCAAGGGTTGCCCCCAACGTGGTAGTCCCTTGCGAAGCGTATACATGGGTCCTCCCAAAGGGGTGCCGTCTGCTTCTTTTTCGCGGAATAAAACGGCCAAGGAACAACTGTAGAATTTTATGGTCGCCCCTAAAATCGCGGTGATCCACATCCACACCAAGACACCTGGTCCTCCCATATATATGGCAATGGCCACCCCCGAGATATTCCCTAGCCCTACAGTAGAAGCCATGACGGCCGAGAGTGCCTCGAAGCGTGAGATTCCTTTTTCTTTTTCTTTCTGAAACAATAATCGAGATGCCAGACCGATGTTGCGAAGGGCATAGCCGCGGGAATGAATCAACAGATATAGACCTCCGCCAACCACTAGAGTGAGCATGATCCACTCCAGAGGACCAATGATGAACTGTAAAGCTTGTTCAATGATTTTCACCCCACGAAAATAGGGAAGCCAATGCAACTCAGCGCATTTTTGCGGGGTTTATTCGTTTTTCACAACAATAAAAGTAGCTTTGCTGCCCGTGGCCAAGTTCCATCGGTTGGCCATCAACAGGTTCCCTTGGTCGTCATAAACACGCACCTCGGCGGTATTGGGGCCAGACTCTCCTTGGTTGAGCGCAACAAAGTCTATTTTGTTGAATCCTACCGCAAGATCCAGGTCTAACTTTTTATAGCTTTCTAGCAACAGCAAATTGGAAAAAACAACACCATCGTTGAGTCGCACTTGAACCCGATCACCGTCGGGGTGTTGATGATCGCGGAAGACAATCCGCACGGCTTTGGCATTGCTTTGCGCATCGCCAAGGTATTGATCGACCTTAAAATCACCCGGGTTGAGGTCGGCCTCATTGCCCTGAAGGCGTTTGAGGTATTGCGCGCCGGGATCCATGAACTTTTCTTGCAGTTGCATGTCAATTTTTTTCTCAAAATTTTTGGGTGCGGCCTGGGGGTTAGGGGTTTGCTGTAAAAAATCTTTTTGTAGAAAATCGGGGAGCGGATTTTTTTCGGGGAGCTTGAGGAGGGACTTTGCTTCGGGGCTTGCCTGAATTTTTTTCTCCACAGGCACGGTTTCGGTTTGGGCCATCAATCCAGACCCAATCAACAAGAACAGTACCAACCACTTTCCTTTTTTCATAGGTCAAACCTACACATTATCTCTTTGCAGGAAAAGATTTTAACAGGGATTTAGGGGATACTGCTTCGATGAAATATTGTATTTTCCCTAAAAATAAAAGATAAAACATGGCATTATCGACGTTAGATTGGACCATTATCCTACTGTTTTTTGTACTCACCTTGGTGGTGGGGGTTTGGGTATCCCGTTCGGCGGGAAAAAGCACCCAAGACTTTTTCCTGTCTGGGCGGAACATGCCTTGGTGGTTGTTGGGAATTTCCATGGTCGCCACGACCTTTTCTGCCGACACCCCTAATTTGGTCACCGACATTGTGCGCACCAATGGCGTGGCGGGAAACTGGGTGTGGTGGGCTTTTTTGCTCACGGGTATGTTGACGGTATTTGTCTATGCCCGCTTGTGGCGAAAATCGGGAGTGGTCACCGATCTCGAGTTTTATGAATTGCGCTATAGCGGAAAAGAAGCCGCTTTTTTACG
>WTJN01000063.1 GCA_011526265.1 Candidatus Arcticimaribacter sp.
TTTGTCGCCTTCCAGCATCGAAATTGAAATTCTTGAACACGTACATGCCAATGGTCTATTGGCGTTAAAAAACCAAACCATCAAGAAGTATGCGCAAAATTGGTGATATCCTGCCGAGGTTTAAATTACAACAGGGAGACGATCTTCAGTGGATCAAAACGCTTTTTTTGGTGATTTTATTGGCAGATGTAATCAATGATCCTTTTCATTGGGCGAAATTTCCTTTGGTCTTTTCCTTATTTCTAGGAATCGTCTCCTCGAAAAAAATATTAAATCACCCCTTGTATTGGTGCATTTTGCTGATTTTTTTGCCTTTTGTAAAAGTCAATTATGCGGTTGCGGCCAATCATCATTTTCTTGAATTTTATTTCATTGTTGTCTTTATGCTGCAAACCACTCTTCATGAAAATTTCACCTATATAAAAACCATATTCAAGTGGATGTTTTCTTTACTCATGGGGATCGCATGCATGTACAAACTCGCTACGCCCGAAGTATTGAATGGTTCGAGTTATCATTTGATGTGGGCAACAGGGCATATGTTCGAACACTTATCAACCTTCCTCATGGATGACTATACCTCCATTGTTGAGGAAAACAGAGCGATGCTTTCGCTTTTGCAAAACGATTACTCACAAAACAGTACACGTCTCCTTCCGGGGTCCGAAATTTTACCCGGGCTGTTTTTTTTCTACGCGTGGATCATTATTCTTTTTGAGCTCGTCCTTGTTTTTATTTTTTGGACGCCCTACAAACTACTCGCCCAGGCGCTTACCCTCATTTTCGTTCTCTTTGTTCCGTTGGCCACTTGGGAAAGTACTTTTCTCTGTTTGGTTGCTTTGTTAGCAATGGGGCAAACAGAAACCAAAAAATCCCTTTTTTACTCCCTATTCAGCAGTATCATTTTAATCTACATAAGTATTATCTTTAAAACTTGAACACATCCTCTCAACAAATCACCCAGTTGTATCTGTTTCATTTCAAGAAGCATCGTTTTTGGGCCTTCAGTCAAATGGGATTGGGATATCGTCACTTGGTGCATGTTTCTGGACTGTCATTTGTCAAACTTTTGGGCACCGGAGGAGGCAGTGGGTTCAGTCTTCGCCCCGATTTTTCGACCTATGGACTGTTGTTGGTATGGAAAAATGCAGATTGCGCAGAGGCGTTTGAGGACAACACCTTGCTAAAGGCCTATAAAGAAAGAGCCTTCTCTTATCGAAAACTGGGGCTACAGAACTATAAAAGTCAGGGGCAGTGGAGCGGGCAGCAGCCTTTTGAAGCAGGAACGGCTATGCGCCCCGATGCTCCGGTGGCCATCATTACACGGGCCACCCTGCGGTGGAATCGCCTGTGGTCTTTTTGGCGCAATGTCCCCAAAGCCAGTCGCTCGATTGAGGCCGCAAAAGGGGTCACTTTTTTTAAAGGCATCGGCGAATGGCCCTTTATACAGCAAGCAACCATTAGCCTGTGGACCCATCAAAAAGCGGTGATGGAATTTGCTTACCGACAAAAAGCACATGCCGAAATTGTCAAAAAAACACGGCAAAAAAAATGGTATGCCGAGGATTTGTTTGCTCGCTTTCATGTTCTTGACGAAGAAACCCACTCGCGATGAAAAAAAAATGTGTTGTTATTGGCGCAGGGGTGGCCGGTTTGGCGACTGCCATACGGCTGTCTCAACAAAATTATGCCGTTACTGTCTTTGAAGCCAACGCCTATCCCGGCGGAAAACTCAGTGCCTTCACCATGGGAGAGTATCGATTCGATGCCGGCCCTTCGCTTTTTACCATGCCGCATTTTGTGGACGAATTGTTTTCGCTCTGCGGAGAAGACCCCACCGCACATTTCAACTATAGCAAAAAAGAAGAAGCTTGCCGCTATTTTTGGGAAGACGGCACGGCGCTGATTGCTCATAGCAAAACAGATGCCTTTGCCACCGAAGTAGAGACCAAGCTTGGGGTGCCTAAAAAGACCCTCTTGGCATATCTGGCCAAGGCCAAGAAAAAATATGACCTGACCGAAAAACTTTTTCTGCAGCAATCCCTTCATCGCTGGTCCACCTATTTTTCCTTGGACACCCTAAAGGCCCTTTGGCACATCCAAAGCATGGAGATTGGAAAATCCCTCGATCAAGTCAATCGCGAACAATTGCAGGAGCCGCATTTGGTTCAACTCTTCAATCGGTTTGCTACCTACAACGGCTCCTCTCCCTACCAAACCCCAGGCATCATGAGTTTGATTCAACACCTCGAAAGCCACTACGGCACATTTTTGCCTCAAGGGGGGATGGAACAAATCAGTCAATCCCTCTACCGTTTGGCGCAGCGACAAGGGGTGCAGTTCCACTTTGACCAAAAGGTCGATGAAATTCTTGTGGCAAACAAAAAAGCCGTTGGGGTGCGTGTGGGAACAACCGAGCATGCCGCCGACTGTGTTGTCAGCAATATGGATGTTTTCCCGACCTACAAGCATCTATTGCCCACCCAAAAAATGCCCAAAAATGTCGCCCGTGAAGAACGCTCAAGTTCGGCGGTGATTTTTTATTGGGGAATCAAAAAAACCTTCCCACAACTGGACTTGCACAACATTTTTTTTAGTGATGATTATTCCGCCGAATTCCGCGCTATTTTTGAGACCAAGGAACTCTACGACGACCCAACCGTCTATGTAAACATCACTTCGAAAAACGAAAAAAAAGACGCTCCCGAAGGGGGTGAAAACTGGTTTGTGATGATCAATGCCCCGGCAGACCACGGGCAAGATTGGGACGCATTGACCGACAAACTGCGTGAAAAAGTGCTGGCCAAACTGAGCCGCCAACTGGGCGTCGAATTATCGGCATATATCGAGGAAGAAACCGTGATGCGACCACCAGAGATTCAAGCCAAAACCAAATCGCACCTGGGAGCGTTGTACGGCAGTTCGAGCAACAATAAAATGGCCGCTTTTTTGAGGCACCCCAACTTTTCGAAAAAAATAGGCGGGTTGTTTTTTTGTGGGGGAAGTGTGCACCCCGGGGGCGGAATTCCCTTGTGTTTGCTTTCGGCAAAAATCGTTAGTGAGCAAATTGGCGCATAACCTGAAAAAAGCATCACTTTTTTTGTTGAAGTATTTTTAAAAAATATTAGGCTTAAGGGGCCTTTTGATGAACAAACCAAAAAAAAATTGTTGTAATCGACTATTTATTTTTTTCTAAAGGAAGCTTTTTATATAATTACCAACTTTTTTACTAAAACTATCCAAATTGAAGAAAAGACACTACAACGTTTTCGCTTGTTTATTTTTCCTGTTCGCCTTTGGAGGGCTCACCCCACTGTTGGGACAACAACGTTTGGTAGGGAATGTGGTTGAAGAAGACGGAAATCTTCCGATTCCTGGGGCCACCATTGTTGTGCAAGGCAAAAACACAGGCACGAGTTCTGATTTTGACGGCAACTTCGTTTTGGAAAATATATCCCTAAACGACGTAATCGAAATCAGTTATATCGGCTTTGAATCGCAAACCATTACCATTGAAAATTTCGATGCACTGAAC
>WTJN01000143.1 GCA_011526265.1 Candidatus Arcticimaribacter sp.
TTACAATTATACTATGTCGAAGAACTGAACGTTTACGAAATAGCGGAAGTATTATCGGTAACAACAGGACGTGTTTCGCAAATTAAATCCGCAGCAATTCAAAAACTGAAATCACTTATTAATAAACAAGTCATGTAGTGGACGATGGGGGAATTCATGTGAGTAAATTCGATTTACTACAATTAACTATACTCAGTTCGGAAATAGTAAAATCATCGTTGACTGAAGATCTGAATATTTCCTTGTCATGTAGTGCTTCAGAGCTTCCAAAACACAACTTTTCTTTGGTTTTAAAGAAACAAAATCAAGACCTTGGACCCATTGGTTACCTGAGTTGTGATATGAAACGACCCTTGATCTATGCAATTGCGAATTTGAATAAGGAAGCATTTTTGGAATTATTAGAAGTAATCACTATATCACCACCACGAAACCCAAGTTTTTATTTAAAGATTTCCGATATTAAGCATTTTGTTAACTTCTCAAAGCGTCAGTCTGGTCCTATGCCTGAAATTCCAATCTATGATTTGGGATGGAGATTTCCAGTTATGTAATCAAATCAAGCGTGCGCTTGCTATTAAAATTCATGCTTCCACTATTTTTGCTTTTCCTTGATCAACTAATTTATCAGCATTTTCTCGTGCAACAGAAGCAACTACGCCTTTGAGTAATTTGTGGCCATTCAAAGTGGTATTTTTTAATATTTCAATGTTAACATTATCTTCGGTAGTTTCATCATCATCGTCGTCAAACAAACTATCTACAGAACTATTTTCATCACCTTCAATCTCGTCAAATATATCCGTGTTTTCTACTTCGTTAATTGCGTAGATATAAGGATCGTGGAGCGCCGAATGAAGTTTATTGCGTAAAAGCCAGCTTTTGGCACTGAGCAATGATAATCTTTTTGTTTTATTTTTTTCACTTACTAATCTCTCATCGACAGTTTCGATTGCATCGTGAAAACTTAACTCTGCAAGCCCACCCAATATTTTATTTCTTTCAACATGTACAGTTGATGTAGTTTCATCAGCCATTTCAAAGCTCCTCATATTTGGCACGCTACTTGCAATATCCGCACCAACTAAACTTGAAAAGGTCATGTTGTGAAGTCGATACAAGATCATCTGAAATTTCATTCTGAAGCGTTGGCTCTAAGATCACAGAGAAATGAGGTCTTAGCGTCAAACATTGCTAATGCTGCAACACCAAATTTCAAAGCAAAAGACCTAAAATTTGATGAAATGCTGAATGCAAAATTGGGATTAGGTGAACTGCAAACCTCAGATCCCAGACACATGCGCGTATCCATTGGCGTCACCGAAGAAGGTATCGGCTTTAGACAGAATGTAACTCCGTCACAAGACGGTAACACAGTTGAGCTTCATGTTGAACAAATGCAGTTCTCAGAAAATGTAATGCGATATCAAACTTCATTGGAATTTTTAAATAGGAAAATTGCTGGTCTGAAATCCGCAATAAAGGGTGAATAATAATGTCAGATATCAAAAACATTTTTGACATTGCGGGCCGAGGTATGTCGGCTCAAATGCTTCGCTTGAATACTGTTGCAAGTAACCTAGCAAATGCTCGATCGGTTGCCTCAAGTGAAGCAGAAGCGTACCGCGCGATTAAACCTGTTTTCAGCACTCTTTACGCTGACGATTTAGAAAAATCTGGTGTTGCCTCTGTTGATGTCGTCGACATTGTTCAGGTGGATCGTCAGCCTGATAAGATTTATCAGCCGGGTCATCCAAAAGCTGATGATCAAGGTTACATCTACACAGCTGCGGTAGATACAGAAGAAGAAATGGTGGAGATGCTTGAAGCATCTCGGCAATACGAAAATAACGTCGAGGTTGTCAGTACCCTTAGGGGGTTGATGATGCGTACGATTAGCATGGGTAAATAGGAGTAATCATGTCTACAATTGATCCAAATAGCTCTCAAGCAGCAATTTTTGCAAAGCTTGGTATTTCACAAACTTCTGAAACCCAAAAAGCGAAAAAGGATACGCTCGGACAATCGGACTTTTTAAAGCTGATGACAACGCAACTCCAGAACCAAGATCCGTTTGCCCCAATGGACAATGGAGATTTTATTGCTCAGATGGCACAATTCTCAACCGTAACAGGGATTGAGGAGATGAATAACTCGCTTGTTCGACTCGTTGAAGAGTTTGATCAAGCTAGGATTGCAACTGCATCAAATTTATTGGGGCATTCTGTGCTTGTTCCTGGGGATACCGGCCAACCTGATGAACATGGTGAATTACATGGCGTATTGGATTTGCCTGAAGGAACCATATCCACAGAGCTGCGCTATTTGGATGCCGAAACAGGTGAAGAACTTTTCTTTGATGACCTTGGTCCAAGACCTTCAGGATTAGTCGGGTTTTCGTGGAAAACAATTCCCGAAGACGTTTTGGATGCTGGCAAACGCATCAAAATTGAAGCAACGGTTGATACTGGAAAAGGCCCAGAACAATTAAGCCCATCGATTTATTCAAAAGTTATCTCTGCATCTGTTGGGTCAGGGGATACAAAAGAAGTCTTGTTGAACGTTGAAGACTACGGAACACTTGACGTCTCACAAGCCGTGAATTTTCGCTAAATTTTAAACGTAGTTATTTTGGTACGAATTTTGCACAGAAATCCTAAACCAAAGACTCTTACAGGAGATTTAAATGTCTTTTTATACAGCACTGACCGGCTTAAAGGGCGCACAAACCGACATTTCTACGACATCCAACAACATTGCAAACGTTGGATCAACTGGCTTCAAGAAAAGTCGAACTGAATTTGGAGATATCTTTGGGACTACGCCTCTGCAAACCAACGTAGTTGGTGCGGGGACCGCGACAAAGTCAATTACTCAGCAATTTTCGCAAGGTAATATTGCGCAATCCACTAATACTTTGGATATGGCGATCTCTGGGCAAGGTTTCTTCGCGCTAAAGTCGGCGGGTAACCCTGGTCAGGTGGTTTATACTCGCAACGGTGCGTTTAATGTGAGCGATAGTGGTGAAATTGTTGATAGTGCAGGTCAGGCGCTATTAGGTTATCCTGTGGATAGTGACGGGAATGTATCGGATAAAACTCTGCAGGGTGCTCAAAAACTTAAATTAGCAGCAGACTTTGGCGAACCGAAGGTTACAGAAAACATTTCAGTTGGAGTGAATCTACCCGCGAGTACAAAAGTTATTCCGGCGGGCCTAGAATTCGATGTAAATGACCCAGAGACATATTCTGCTTCATCATCAGTTACAATTTTTGATAGTGCTGGTAATCCAAAATCAGCGACCGTGTTTTACATCAAAACACAGGATCCATCTACGACTGATCAGACTTATAAGTACGATACAAAAATGTTTGTTGATGGTGTTGAATTGCTCCCAGAACTTGCTCGGGCAACTGATGTTAAGGGGACTGCTCAGTACATTGATAAATTTGGACAGAAAACGACTGTACCGGAAGATACTGGATATATTCTTGAAGGTAAGGGATCTCCACTGTATCGCGCTGATGATTT
>WTJN01000180.1 GCA_011526265.1 Candidatus Arcticimaribacter sp.
GCCATTATGAGTAATGTTCCTAGAATTATATTTTCAAATATTTTGGAATTTATGTATTGAGCCGTAAAGCTTCCGATAGCCATTCCGGCGAAAATTAAAGGAAGTACTGAAAAGCTATATAATATGATGTTTGTGTCTAACAGTTTAACTGCATAAAGACTTGGAATCTGAACCAAAGACATACAGACAAAATATATTGAAATTATGGGAATAAACCGTTCTCGCTCGAGTTTTAACAGATTTAAAAATGTTACCGACACAGGTGCGGAAAGCCCGGCTGCTCCTTGTAGAGCACCTCCAGCTAAACCGCATGGTATTACAAAAAACCTTGCGGCAGTGCTACTGAGTTGCCACTGCGGTTGCCGTATTCGAAAAATTAAAAATAAATAAATCACACCGGACAGCCCTAAGAGCAGAGGAGCATCGCTGACGCTCAACAGTAGTATTGTGCCAATACCTGCACCAATAGCTCCGGAAATTGCAAATTGAGTAACAAATTTTCTTGAAGTGATGTGTGCTTTATATCGTACGGCTTGCCATAGATTAGTGATTAAATTCGGGATCACCATAGTTGTTACAGCGGTCTGAATATCGAAAAAGATTGCTAGTATTGGCACAACTATAACGGGTGCGCCAACGCCTATTATCCCCTTTAATGTACCTCCCAAGAGAAACGCGATAGCGATCCAAAAAATGTCAGTATAATTCAATGAAAAATCTCATTTAGAACGTTGCTGTATGTCATACGTCTCGACCAATATCATCAAATAACAGTTTGTTAAGCTTTCCGTCGAGTAAAATTGCTGTATTCGAATTCACTTGATGATTTTGTATACTTCATAAAACTGATGCCTGAGCAATCTTTCTTATGTTTTAATAACCGAGCGTAATAGCGGTAACATCACAACCTTATTTCATAAGTGTGTCTCAACGAACAAGGCTCTGAAAATTGATGACATTAAAAAATAAGAATAGAATAGATGGTCCAACCGAAGCAGATGTTATAATTTCCGGAGGTGGGCCGGTCGGTATCGGACTGGCTATTGATCTTGCGCTCAATGGTGTGAGCAGTGTTGTTATTGAACGTCATACCAACATACAGCGAATTCCCAAGGGTCAAAATTTAACTCCTCGAACTGGAGAACACTTTCGACGTTGGGGGGTAACCGAGGCTATTCGTGCAGCCTCAACGATTCCTAAAGAATATGGTGGTGGAGTTGTTAGCTATGGCACTTTCTTATCAAAATTCCATTATGAGTGGTTTGATCGGTCCAAGATTGTCGAATTTTATGCTGCTACCAATGAGCGTTTACCACAATACGAAACAGAAGCTGTATTACGAGGACGTGCCTTTGAATGTGAGAATATAAAACTGCTAACTGGGTGGAGTTTCGCATCATTTGTCGAGAGTGAAAACAACGTCACAGTAAATATAATAAAAACAAATGGCACCGATGAGCGCACAATAACGGCTAGATATCTTGTAGGATGCGATGGTGCCCACTCTGCTGTACGAGAAGCTGCAGGGTTCAAACTGAAAACTGATTCACATGATCAATTGATGGCGTTACTAGTTTTTCGATCGCTTCAATTAGATCAAAAGCTTTCAAAATATGGCGAAAAGACTATCTTTAATTCGATAAATCCAGAGATGGATGGGTATTGGCAATTTCTTGGACGCGTTGATCTTGATTGTAATTGGTTTTATCACTCTCCAGTACCTCAGCATGCCAAGGGCGATAAATTTGATTTTAAACAGTTAATTGAAAAAGCCGTTGGCGCATCAATTGACATAGAATTCGAATATATTGGATTTTGGGATTTGAGGATGAGTTTGGCTGACACTTACGGTGAGGGGCGTGTGTTCATTGCAGGTGACGCAGCTCATTCACATCCACCATATGGAGGTTATGGTATCAATTTAGGCTTTGAGGATGCTCGTAATCTGTCCTGGAAACTAACTGCACTTCTTCAAGGTTGGGGCGGTGAGAACCTCTTGGCAAGCTACGCAGCAGAGCGCCGACCGGTATTTGAGTCAACACGCGATGATTTTATCCTTAAATCTATAATTGAAGATCGAAAATTTATCGAACGGTACGATCCGAAAGTGGATCTATCAAGCTTTCAAGATGCATGGGAGCGGCGTTCTGCTGGTGATGATAGTTTAGTGACACAGTATCTACCTCATTACAGTGGCTCACCGATAATCTGCTCAAATTCATATAAGAGTTCAGGTGCCGTTGGTGTTCATACTGTTGAGGCACGAGAGGGTTATCATCTTGCTCCAGTATCTTTTGAAGATGGCACGCAACTTTGGGACTACATTGGTGAGGGGTTTACGTTCTTAAGCTTAATACCAAGCCAGGCTTTGGTTAGGGCTTTCAAGGATGCTGCAGTTGTTTACGGCGTACCATTAAAAACCATTGATCTTACTGAACATGCGCTTTTTGATATCTATGAGGCCGAAGCGCTTCTTATTCGTCCTGATCAATTCGTGGCATGGAAAGGAAAGGGAGAACGAGTTGACGCCAATCAAATTTTGGCGCGAGCAATTGGAAAATTTGTTGGATAGGATAAATGCATCGCTGTAATGTTGACACATTTATGCATTCGTTTTGATTTGACCACTTGTGGAGTTAAAACAACCAAAGACTTATATAGGGCTGAAGCTAGTTACATAATAGAATGGCTATACGTAAGCTAACGGGTCAAAAAATATTGTCGACCAACAAGCGTTCATTTTGCCTGTCTTACATGTATTAAAGGAAGTTACAGGGTAGTGCCCATGAAAACTCAAGTCGCAATTATCGGTGGTGGGCCTTCAGGGCTTCTTGTATCGCAACTTTTAAATAAAAGCGGCATTGATACCGTAATTTTGGAACGCACAAGTCGAGAACGAGTGTTAGCTCGTATTCGGGCGGGTGTTCTGGAAAGTGGTACGGTACGCATGCTGGAAGAAGCAGGAGTTGCGGAACGTGCCAATGCTGAGGGTCATCCCCATACAGGGTGTTACTTGACAGATGACGATTTGATGGTTCGAATTGATTTTCAGGCGCTTACCGGCAAACAGGTGTTGGTTTATGGCCAAACCGAGGTCACAAAAGATTTATATGCTGCTCAGGATCGATTGGGTACCACGATCCTGCACAACGTTGATGATGTAAAAATTTGTGACGTTGAAACAAGCGCTCCTTTTGTAACCTTTGTGCACGAAGGCCAACGAAAACGGCTTGATTGTTTGTACGTTGTTGGCTGTGACGGTTTTCATGGAGTAAGCCGTAAAACAATCCCTGCCGATAAGCGTTCAGAATTTGAGCGCGTGTACCCATTTGGATGGTTGGGAGTTCTATCAAACACCAAACCAGCGAACGAAGAATTAATTTACACTAACTCTTCAAACGGTTTTGCCTTGGCCTCTATGCGAAGCGAAACAATGAGCCGTTACTACGTCCAAGTTTCAACAAAAGATAGCGTCGAGGAATGGAGTGATGATCGTTTTTGGGAGAAGCTGCAAAAATGCCTGCCGC
>WTJN01000131.1 GCA_011526265.1 Candidatus Arcticimaribacter sp.
TCCCAATCTCCGCTCACGCCGGTGATATCATCAGACGCTGCAAAATCAGCACCTGTAATTGATGACAGTAACGAAAGCGTTGCTCTGCCATCATCATCTGATGCAAATTCACAGGCGTAGATTAAAATATCACCGTTTTCGCTTAACGAATTACCGATTGTTTCCCAAATAGACCGTTGGTTAATTACTGTCGTACCTGAAACAATATCAGAACCAATATTGAATTGATCGCTCGTGCCATGAGAAATGATATGGATTGATGAAAATATCTTATTTTCACGTTTCAGGAAATCTCTTGTTTTTTGTAATCCACTTTCGTGAGGTGCGATGGCCAACACATCCGCGTTTTCTGGAATGTTTGTTAAAATAGATTGAAGACCGTCCAGGTCAGCATCGATGATAAACAGCTCATTGTCTAAAAACGTAATGGTCTCAAGAACTGTTTGATTTTCATCCGTCTGAAAATCTAAAACAGCGGAATTTGTTTCGGTCTTGTCAGCATCAATCGCAGACAATGAACCATCGAGAAGGACGCGCGCTTCCAGCTTTTCGATTCTGTTAACCATCTAAAAACCAGCCTCACGGTTTAGTAACTTCAGCACCAGGTTCCAAAGTCTTTCAATCGGGGCGGTTGGTTCTGAGTGAATTTGTATGAACCCTCTGGACGGCAATACAGTGCTATATTCAAAATTAGCATTTGCATTTACGCTTCTTATCGGCGTCTCTGCTAATTGCCCTTCAGCCGATGCTCTTGTGAGAAACGGTCCACCGTTTACGTCGGATAACTCTTCTCTCTTCATCAAACGTGCTAACTCTTCGTCAATGGCAAATTCATGTAATACCAACGGATCACTGCCGTCATCTGGCACAAAAATTGGGTCCACAAAAGGTCCTCCAAATTCGCCATCAACAACATAGCCTTCAAATTTCATTCCACTTTCGTCATACAGCGTGCCTATTGGAATATGTTGATTAACATATCCACCAAGCGTTATGACTGAATTCGGGATCCACAGCCCATCAAAGGGGGCAAAGATTTTTGCGTCGTTTAATACGGACTCCAGATATTCGATCTCTCGCTCAGACTTTACTTGGTCATGTATCGTCAATTCGCGATCAACACGAAGGGATCTATCAATTTCTGATCTGTTTTTTTGAATTACAGTTATCGCTTTCAACTTCTCTGCACGGTTCAGCTGATATTCAAAAAGTGTATTTTTCACCTCTGCTAGTAATGCGCCCTGTTGTACTTTTTGGGCATCTGACAAAAAGTGTACAATTTGACCCTCTAGGGCAGGATAAAGTGATATCTGCTTTTGAGGGAAGCCGACAACTTCAGCGTTTTTTCTTACCTCAGCAGGCATAACAGCCCAAAATAGCAAACCCAATAGGCACAGAGATGTTATAAAGGAGCTAATAGTAACCCGAAATTCTCCAAACCGCCCAAACCATGCAATGAGCTGCTTGATCACTGGGCGAACGATAAAAAAGTATATTTCTACTATAAACAAAAATATACCTAAGGCTTTAAAATCTATGCTGTAAACCAAAACTGCGATGCCGAGGAAAAGAAAAAATCGATATACCCACACTGCGAAAGCGTAACTAATCAAAAAAGTGCGCATCCCGTCAGAAAAGTGATAACTATATGCATCTTTCAGCCCAAATAAGCGCCGACCAAGCCAAGTCTTTGCCAGCGAAAATGATCTGTTTTGCAGGTTCGGAATACCCAAATAATCAGAAAGGGCAAAATATCCATCAAAGCGCATAAATGGAGATAAGTTGACAAAAAGAGAACTCATCACGCCAATTACGACAAGGGCAACACAAATCGACTGTCCATATCCGGGCGTCATAAAGCCCCATAAAAACAGCGCCATTGCAGTTACTATCAATTCTGTTTTGATGCCCGCTAACGTGATCGATAGCCGCGCTTTCTGGGACTTTAACCTCCAACTGTCTGTAACATCAGTATAAAGCACGGGAAATAAGACCAGAAATGCTATTCCCATAGAACCGACCTTGCAACCATTCCAACGTGCGACAATTGCATGACCAAATTCATGAAGAATCTTCAAAAATGATAAACTTAAAAAGAACATCAGAGCACCGTCAAAGCTGTAAAAACTCTTCACGGTGGTAAGGAACAAATCCCATTCTTGTATAACTGAATACAACCCGTAAACGCCAATAGAGAGCAACAAATAAAAAGCTATATTTGTGTTCAGAGGAGCGAAGAAGGGGCTTATTTTTTTAACAAATTCGTTGGGATGTACCAGCGGAATACGAAAAAATAAATATCCATGTATCAACTTTGAAAAAGGCGATTTATGCTGCCGCGCGCGTTTTTGCTCAAAGGTTTTGGGATCGGCACAAACTGTTAATTCGTTCTCTATCGCAAATTTTAAATATTCATCACAAGTGTCTGTATCTAAATCTTGAAAGTGCTCAGCGAACTTAAATCGCAAATCTGAAATACTTACAGAAGCAGTCCATAAATTAAAAAATTCAAAAAATCGTTGATCAATTTCAAAAAAATCATTTCTTAAAATATCATGGATCAGCCAACGGCGTGATCCATCCCGAAAAAATCCACCATCAATTAGTTCCAAATCATTTCTCAGTTTCGGAAGAATTTCCATCAAAACCACCTACGTGCAGCAACAATAGGTTTTCGGAAAATTTGGTATAATATACTTACATCGGGGCCGTATACACGCGCAGTTCCTCTTGTGCCAACATTTGGCAAAGTAACCCCTTGTCTCTGATCAAGCGTTGCAATAACCCGATAGCTCAGGACACCATTCGCAGACGTGAAGGTTGCTAACTCACCATGTTTGATGTTGCCTGTCCACTTCACAAGAGGATCTGTATCAAAATAGATGGCTATCTTTTTATTTGGATCAATTCGGATGATGTCTTTCGTTGCAACTTCAATTTGAAGTTCGACGATGTCAGGCGCATAGACTACAAGTAGAGGTTCTCCCAGAGTAACAGGTTTACCTTGCAGCTCATCGGTAGAAGCAATCAGCACTCTTCCATTTTTATCAGCTTTCAAAGTTGCATTCTCTAAG
Organism: Candidatus Arcticimaribacter sp.; assembly: GCA_011526265.1. GTDB lineage: Bacteria > Bacteroidota > Bacteroidia > Flavobacteriales > Flavobacteriaceae > Arcticimaribacter. The sequence goes on from WTJN01000131.1 coordinate 3,075, forward strand.
TGAAATTTGGCTAATTTGAGCTCTGCTTCATGAAGTCCAAGCTCAGCATTCAGGATATCAATTTTGGAGCGCGCATCACGATCACGATAACCAGTTGCAGTTACGAGTTCTAATTCAGTACGTTTTGCCTCAATGACAGCGTTTACCTTCTCAACCTCATAAATCAAATCGTCAGTCTGAAGTTGCAACAAAGTTTGCCCTGTCACAACATCGTCGCCCGCCTCTACTAGCACTCGGTCGATCTGGCCGGTAGTTTTAGCGTACACTTGCTGTGGAAGTTTGGGCACAAGCTCAAAAGGTGCAACCACACTAAGCGGAATCTTTATGTGGTAAAGCAATACACATACTAAAACTATAAACATGCTTCCAAGGAAAGATTTCATTGATTTTTGTACTTGGAAGCGACGTCTTTTTCCAATTAGCGCATAGTAAGT
>WTJN01000020.1 GCA_011526265.1 Candidatus Arcticimaribacter sp.
ACGGTATGCTGGCCATCAGCGAAGGATATTTCAAAGGCGGTTTGCGCACCACTGTCACAAGTCAAATACTGTCCAATATTAGCGCCAGCTTTCGATATGCGGGACATGGTGTAAACGGGGACGAGGCGCTGGGGCACAGCAACTGGGACCGCAGTTTTGATGTGCGTTGGCAGTTCGTCAAAGAAAGCGAGACTTTGCCTGCGCTGGCCATGGGTCTGAATGACTTCATTGGTACGGGTAGATATTCTGGGGAATATATCGTTGCGACGAAAAATGTAGGCCCCGTTAAGATAACGGGTGGTTTGGGATTTGGGCGCCTTGCGACGCACGGCGCAGTGTCCAACCCACTGACGTCTTTGCATAATGGGTTTGAAACCCGTGCTGATCGCGATGTTGGAAAAGGCGGCACCACCCATTACGCACAATGGTTCCGTGGGGACGTAGCACCCTTTGGCGGGTTGGAATGGCAGGTGAACCCCAAATTACGTGTGTTGGCCGAATATTCATCGGATGATTACGGCCTGGAACAAAGCTATTTTGATCAGAAAAGCCCTGTGAATGTTGGGATAAAATACCAAGCACGCCCTGATGTTGGGTTTGGATTATATTATCTGCATGGAACAACAGTTGCTGTTTCTGCGCACATAACTGCAGATCCAGGGCGGTCGGCGAATGGCTCAGGGCGTGAATTGGCACCCTTGCCCGTGCGTGTACGTGGTGGAAGTGAGGGACAAATTGTTGTTCAAACAAATTATGACGCCATGATCCAAGCCCTAGGTGCAGAAGGCATGATTGTGCGCGGTATTGATGTGAAAAACACCCGCGCTGTCATTCAGGTCGAGAATAAGCGTTACAGATCACATGCACAGGCGGCGGGTCGTACGGTTCGGATCGCAAGTTTTCTGTTGGCGGACGTTGTTGAAACAATTGTGGTCGAGTTTGTGGACAAGGATTTGGTTATATCTTCCTTGGAATACGATCGATCAGAATTTGAACGATTAGAAACTCAAGTTAGCGCTGGTCCAGATTTGATGCGATCGATTACGTTTTCTGATGCACAAGATCTGACAAATTGGCAGGCCCCGGAAGAGCGTTTTCAGTGGGGATTGGGCCCCTATTTTGAATATTCCTTGTTTGATCCTTTGGAACCTATCAAAGGGATCGTTGGTGCAAAATTAGCGGCACAGTACACACTAGGGCCAGGTTTTAAGATTTCTGGCGAAGTGCGAAAGCCTGTTCTATCAAGTTTCAAAAGCGGATTGCGCGCCTCTGATTCTGTTTTGCCCCACGTTCGCAGCGATGCGCCGATCTATAAGCAGCAGGGTGATCCCGCATTACATTCATTGACCCTTTCGAAACTGACCAAACTTAGCCCGACGATCTACGCGCGCGCGACAGCAGGTTATCTGGAGCCAATGTTTGCAGGCGTATCAGGTGAAGTGCTCTGGAAGCCATCCGATCAAAATTGGGGATTGGGAGCCGAGTTGAATTACGTGAAGCAGCGTGATTTTGATCAGGGGTTTGGTGTGCGCGATTATACTGTCACAACAGGTCACGTGTCTGGCTATCTTGAAATGGAAAATGGCCTGATGGCGCAGTTGGATATTGGGCAATATTTAGCGGGTGATAAGGGCGGAACACTGACCCTTGCGCGTGAATTTGGGAATGGCTGGCAAGTTGGTGGATATTTCACCCTGACCGATGTGTCCTTTGAAGATTTTGGAGAGGGATCCTTTGATAAAGGCATTTTCATAAGAATTCCAATAGATTGGATGATTGGTAGCCCGTCCATGCGTTCGGCCAACATCGATATTCAAGCGATTACGCGTGATGGGGGCGCGAAGCTGAACGTTCAAGATCGTTTGTATCCAATTGTTAACAAAGCCGCACGTCCTGCCATCCAGCGTGAAATTGGGAGAACGTGGAAATGACGCGTTATAAAAATGCATTCCTTGGACTTATTGCTGTTTTTCTATGTTCTTGTGGTTTTGGAAACCTAGAGCAAGCCTCTGGTTTAAAAGAGGTTCAAACAGCTTTTCAGGCAAGATCAAAAGAAGCACCGCCGCCTGTCGATCCCAGAGCCGTTTTAACACGTGAGGCGATTGATAAAGCGGGTATCCCACTGATTTTGGTAGATATCCCATCACGCCAGCAAAGCGGTACTATGACACGTTTGCAGGCACCTACGAATGGGGAGCACTGGATCGGTGTCGACGGGAGTAGTTTGCGCTTTGTGAACGGAAGTCTGATTGAATCGCGGGGGATGGGTCATGATTTGATCAAGGCGACGCCAGCAATGCTTAGCGGGGAAAGTAAGGTCATCCATACCCGCAGATGGCAGTATCTTGATGGATTTAATCAAGAAATAGTTGTGTCTTTGGAGTGTAATGTAGAGTCTTTTGGGAAGCAAATTATTGATAACGTTGGAAAACAATACAATTCTAGATTGTTTACTGAAACGTGTGTGTCCAAAAATCACAGTTTTGTGAACAAATACTGGATTACACAGGATGGGGTTGTGTCAAAATCCGTTCAGTGGCATGGTCCAGATGTCGGGTTTATGACGATTTCGCGGCTGTTTTAAGTTGGCCGCCTTTTATTAATGGAGTTTTTTATGCTTAAAAAAATCGTAGTAGCAAGCGCATTGGCTATGACAGTCGCAAGCGCATCTTTCGCACAAGGTACAGCAGCGGCAGCAGGTGGCGCAGGTGGCGGCGCAGCAGCAGCAGCTGGTGTTGGCGCAGCAGGTACAACCGTCATGGTTGGTGGTGTTGCAATGACGACATCAACACTTGTCCTTGCGGCACTTGGTATTGCAGCAGTGGCAGCGATCGCAGATTCATCATCAAGCACAAGCGGCACATAAGCTGTCATCTAATACAAAATTTAAGGGCCCAGACGGGCCCTTTTTTATTTCAGGGATTGGTTGTTTGCTCTAGTGTTCCCCATGCGACACTTGCCAAAGCGGTTAAGCGAGGGAACAGCATGTCCATTGCATCGTCATCGCGCGTTGTGAATTCCGCCCAATACGTACCCTGTATCCCCAATATTTTATCTTGCAATTGCGGGTGGATGTTTGCCAAGGGATCCCAGTTTAGAACATCGGATACCGAAATCGGATTTGCCCAACTGGCGCCCCAATCGTCAATCTCTGCTGTGTGGGCCATGTCGAAATAGTAAATTTGCGCAGGGCATAGTACCACATTATACCCACGTTCTGCGGCCTTCACACCTGCTTCAACGCCCGTCCAACTAAAGATCAGGGCGTTTTGCCCGATACCACCATTATTGCCGCGGATCGATTCCTCCCAGGCTGCAGGTTTGCGCGCATGATTGCATGCAATATTGCCCGCCTTCGCCATCGTCCACCCAAGGATATCATTCGACGTTTCCAGACCTTCGTCTTTTTTCAAAGCATCCATCAATGGGGACCCAGCCCATGCATTTTCGGGCAGT
>WTJN01000052.1 GCA_011526265.1 Candidatus Arcticimaribacter sp.
AGGTTCGCAGCTTCAGTATCCAAGTTTACTCCTGAAAACTCATCCTTCAATTCCAAAATTGATTGTTTAGCATTCTCAGCAGCATCTCGTGTAATCTGTGATGACTTCACTTCCATCCCGAGATCGGTAACCATTTGTTTGAATATCTGATTAAATTCACCGCTCCCTGTTTCTGAATTATAATCAGATAATGCCAACAAATTGAGCAAGTTGTCAGAATTTGCATCACCACCCGCCGTGTGTTGAACTTCAAATTCGTCCCCGGAAACGGTGTTTCCGTTTAACTCAAAATTAAAGCCTAATGCACTGAATTGGCCTTTTTCGTCAACGACTCGAGTTGCTAAACTTTGGCGCGTTGCTGCATCTAAAACTTCTACAATACCTAACTCACTATCGATCGATTTCACAATTAAATCACGATTTTCGGGTAGTATGCTTGGTGAACTCGTATATTTAACAGAGAAATTCGAAGTGGAGGCATTATCAAACAAAACGATCAACTCTTCAGCAGGTAAGTTTTGGAGTTTGATATGGGACATGACGCTACTTGTTAAAGAAGAGCGCGTTTCAATATATTCCCCACTTAAATCGTATAATTCCAATCCAAAATCTGATGCAGTGGCCCTCGTGGTTGTAGCATATGTTGCACGAAACTCATCGAGCTTTGTCACCTCTTCTTCCGTAGGAGAAGTTCCAGATAAAGTGATGATGGGCTGATCTGAGTTTTCATCTTCAGGACCGGTTAATTTTTGAGTTACTGTTGCTGACGCGTTGAGATTATTGAACTGCATAGTTTCAGCAGTTGGCACTCCTTCGCGCGCTCCTAAAACCAAAAGATAGCCATTATTCTGGGGCAAAAGTGACGTGGTAAACCGTTGATCACCATTATCCCCCCAAAAAATTTCCGCTTCTGCAAGACGATCGACATCACCATCAGGAAGCTCTATGGTCGCGGTGAAATTTTTCCCTTCGAATTCAAACGCAATCACTTCACTAGTATTTAACGACGTGGCTGGAAACTCAATTTCAGTTAATAGATTGATCTGTTTGGATGACCTGTACTGTTTAACGATTTCTGTTGCGATTCCTCGAGAAGACTTATCGCTCAACGCTGCAATATCTGCCTGAACTTCAATCTCGTTAATTTCGAAGCCAAGCTTTGCATCTGCGACATAAGCCGACGCTGAAAATTCATTTATTGAATTTTCAAAAAGGTCAGACCCAAAATCAAAACTTAAATTGGAGGTGTCACCTGCCACAGATAAATTTTCAGTTATGAATGTATTATGCCTCGCCTCTTGAGCAGATGTCAGTTCAGGGATTTCTTGACCTGCATATTGCGCAATCGCAGCCACAAAACTAGTGTTAGAATTAAGAGTAATGTCGCCCGATACCCGTACGCTTCCACCATCAGACAACTCCCAGGCTGCGCTTTGTACGATGGCGCCATCTCTAGTTAGTTTCTGAAGATGAAGGAACTCAGTGTCTGGTGATGTAGAACCATTAACTTCAAAGTCTGATATAATAATCTCATCACCACTAACATGTTCCAAGATTAAGGCAGAACTGTTATTAGAATTTTCTGCAGATATTCCAGTTTTCCCTGAAACCAAATTAATTTGATTCACCAACTCAGATAGATCGCTACTGGACAAACTAATATTAATATCTGAGTAAGTTCCGTCATGATTTTTTAAACCAAAACTAAGAGTAGCTGGATATTGTACGTCAGCACTAAGTGACGCTTTGAGTTTATTACTTATTGATGTTGTGATCCCAAATTTTGATAAGATAGAATCGATAGACTTCTTCACGTCAGTCGCCATCAATCCGGGATCTATTGAGATCATCTGTCGAACAGAATCTGTATCTGGCTCTCCAATCCAAATATCGAAACCTTTGTCGTTCAAACTACTGCTAATACCGCTATCAGAAAAATAACTTTTTAAAACACCTTCTGAGATTTTTTTTCCGCTTGCTGGGAGCGTAAATTGATAACTCAAATCCACGCCGTTTTCTTTTACTGACGATCCCAAGAAATTTGTATTCAGATAATCTGCGCGATATTCAGCATCCTCAAAGAAGCCGTTTTTAGAACTGATAAATTCTTGAATTTGTGTATCCGATAGCGCAGACCCCGCAATTTGGCGACCATCGCGGGAGAAAACGTAAACCTTACCTTCAGAGGTAGGTGGAGAGCCAAAATTTGCGGATACCCCACCTAACTCAGCTGAAACGAATTGCTGGGTTTCACTTCGCTTTTGGGTGAAACTCAAGGTAGATCCGTTTGTTGAAGCGATTAAGCCAAGTTCTGAGAGAGAGACGTTATCATTTCCTCTAATGCTGCCTGCATTCAGACCATCGACCAACTCTTCAAGATTATTCCAATTGGCTTGGTTTTCACCACTTAGTGTAAAGTCAACACCATCGAAGCTAAGGGTCTTTGACGGCAAAAGTGCGATCTCAGATTCTGATAAAACAAAGCGGGCGCTCGCTTGCTTTTCACTAACTAGGAATTCAATCTCATTTACTTCTGGTGGGATTGTTGAGGCAGTCACATTAGAACGAAACGATTGTGCGGTAACTGGGTTCAAATCATTATTGAAGATATCACTTATCTCAACGAGATTGGCTGAATTTTTCGCTGGGTTTTTCGTTGCAGATAGACTTCCCGCCCCAACGTTGTCCAAATTTTTGTTTATTTCAAATGAACTTGATGCCGCAATATCTTGTGGATGTTCAATCACAAATTTTAAACTTTTTGAGATATTATCTGATGGCTGCAAATAAATCGTATCACCGTCGTAAGGTACATCTGAGAACTGCAATACGCCCTGATCCACGACTACCTGATTATCCACGAGGCTAAACGTATCGCCATTGGAAATGTCGATAAAGCTGTTCGATTTCTGAACGTATACTAATTCCCGCGTAACAGTTAATTTACCTTGGCTTACGAACACATCGAAATTGTTTGTATTGTTCGGCTCGGTAAATGTCTCATGTGTGCCTACAGAAAAGAGATCTCGCCCTTGCCCCCCGTCCAATGTGATACCATTTCGGTGAATATCATTAAAATCTTGAATTAATTTTTGCGTGAGATTGTCGAGCTGCTTTCGTGTTTCATCTATCGCATCCGACGCTTTGATTAAGCCCGCAAGATAACCATTTGTGATTTGCTTTGTTGCAGAGACTGCAGAACCTTTTGATAACGCAAAACTTAATTCAGGGTTGGTTTGGTCAACAATAAGTTGCTGGGTTTCGAACAAATCAAGAAGTTTTTCTTTTCCATTGTTTGGTCCCAAACTGATATCAACGG
>WTJN01000151.1:0-22155 GCA_011526265.1 Candidatus Arcticimaribacter sp.
GCATTAGGGTCGTAGAACTTCAATTTCGTTGTTTTGGCGCAAGCGGATGATGCGGGAAGCCGTGCTTTGTTGTTCCGCTTGTCGGTAAGCGACCACATGATCTACGCCTTCTTTTATTTCCATCGCCACCTCGTCAAAAGAAGCCGGACTGGCTTGCCCGCTGATGTTGGCCGATGTAGAAATGAGCGGTGCGCCCAAGGCTTCGATCAATTCTCGACAAAATTCGTCTTGGGCGATACGCATGCCTACACTGCCATCGGCAGCACACAAACGTTGGCTGATGCCTTGAACTTTGGGGTAAATGACTGTTGTGGGACGTTCCCCCTCAAGATAGGGCAGTAGATGGGGGTGAATCTCTCCCACATATTCTTCCAACATGCTTTGGTGAGCCACCAAGCAAATCAAGGCTTTGCTATCGACACGCTTTTTTAAGGTATATACTTTTTCAACCACCGCTGTGGAACGGGCGTCTCCGCCAATTCCCCAAATGGTATCGGTGGGATACAAAAGGGTAGCTTCTTGCTGAAGCGCAAGGAGGGCTTCTGAAAGAATAGCGTTGGTTTTCATCGATCAGTTATACGGCTACGTTGTGCTCTCTTAGGGCGTCGTTTAGCGAGGTTTTCTTATCGGTACTCTCTTTGCGTTTCCCAATGATGAGCGCACAGGGTACTTGGTAGTCTCCCGCTGGGAAGCTTTTGGTATAACTTCCGGGAATCACGACGGAACGGGCAGGAACACGCCCTTTCATTTCCACAGGTTCGTCTCCTGTCACATCGATGATTTTGGTCGATGCCGTCAAGACGACATTGGCACCTAATACGGCTTCTTTCTCTACACGTACCCCTTCTACTACGATGCATCGCGAGCCAACAAAAGCATTGTCTTCAATAATGACGGGAGCCGCTTGTAGGGGTTCCAACACTCCACCAATACCGACGCCCCCGCTGAGGTGGACATTTTTTCCAATTTGTGCACAGCTGCCTACCGTGGCCCAGGTATCGACCATGGTTCCTTCATCGACATAGGCCCCGATGTTCACATAACTGGGCATCAAGATGACCCCGGAGGAGATGTAGGCTCCCTCGCGTGCAACGGCATGAGGAACGACGCGAATGCCTTTTTCGGCATAGCCTTTTTTAAGGGGCATTTTATCGTGAAATTCGAGCGGGCCCGCTTCAATGGTTTCCATTTTTTGAATGGGGAAAAACAAGACTACTGCCTTTTTAACCCATTCGTTTACTTGCCAGCCGTTGGCAGTGGGCTCTGCCACACGCAGTTGTCCCAAATCCAGTTGTTGAATCACCCCGCGGATGGCGTTTTGCGTTTCTTCTTTTTCCAGCAAGGAACGATCTTCCCAAGCTGCTTCGATAATACTTTTCATAGTCGTGCTTTAAGGCGCAAATTTACGGTTTCTCTCTTATTTTATGGCCACAATTTGCCTGCAACTGTATCGCTGTGGTATATTTGTCCATGGCCGTTTTACTCGGAATAGATTTTGGTACAAAGCGCACGGGCATTGCCCACACCGATCCGCTACAGCTCATTGCTTCGGGACTGACCACATTGCCGACCAAAGAAGTCATTCCTTTTTTGATGGACTACGTTCGCGATCACGCTGTGGAAAAGTGCGTGGTGGGCCTTCCCAAACAGCGAGACAACTCCCCATCTGAGGTCGAGCCCCACATTCAGCAGTTCATTCAGGCCTTGCAGAAAGCAATTCCCCAACTGGTGATTGATCGTTATGACGAACGGTTTACATCCAAAATGGCCACCCAAACCCTGTTGATGAGCGGGGCCAAAAAACAACAACGAAAAAATAAGGCGTTGGTCGATAAGATTAGTGCAACCCTTTTGTTGCAAGCGTATTTAGATGCATCTTTGCAGTCAAACAAACGAACATGATATTACCCATTGTCGCATATGGAACCCCGGTGCTCAAAAAACGTGCTGTGGATGTTGAACTTGACGATCCGGATTTGAATGCCTTGATTGCCAATATGTGGGAGACCATGTATGCCGCGAGCGGTGTGGGTTTGGCGGCACCCCAAGTGGGCTTGTCGCTGCGGCTTTTTGTGGTTGATGCCAGCCCCTTTGCCGAAGACGACGACCTCGAGGAGCACGAACGCGCTCAGCTCAAAGATTTCAAACAAGTATTCATCAACCCCGTCATTGAAGAAGAAAGTGGCGAGGCATGGGCGTTTACCGAAGGGTGCTTGAGTATTCCGGATATCCGCGAGGACGTTTCTCGCCAAGAGCACCTGACCATTCGTTACACCACAGAAACAGGTGCGATCAAAACAGAACGCTATTCAGGCTTGGCGGCGCGGGTTATTCAGCATGAGTACGATCATATCGAGGGGGTGTTGTTTACCGACAAACTCTCCCCCTTAAAAAAACGTTTAATCAAAGGGAAATTGACCAACATCAGCAAAGGAAAAATTGCGGTGGATTACAAAATGAAATTCCCCTTACAATCGAAAAAAAGATAAGTATGCAATTGGATGAAATTATTGCCATTGGCGGACGACCCGGTCTGTATAAAGTAGCGATGCAAACCCGTACTGGGGTGGTCGCTGTTTCATTGGTCGACGGAAAAAAAATTACGGCCGGAGCCCGGAATCAGCTGAGTCTGCTGTCTGAGATCAACATTTACGGTCTCGAGAAAGAGGTGCCGCTACAAGCGGTATTCGCCATGATCTTTGCCAAAGAAGACGGCAAAGCCTGTTCGGTAAAGCCCAAGGCTCCATCCGATACGTTGGAGGCCTATTTCTTTGATGTCTTTCAGGACTACGACGAAGAGCGTGTATATCCGTCCGACATCAAAAAGATCATTCAGTGGTACAACATTTTGGTAGAAAAAGCCCCAGAAGTACTGGCCCAAGAGGCGAGTGACCAACCCAGCGAAACCGATGCATAGCCGCAAGGAACAATTGGCGGCGGTTGATCGTTTGCTCACCATCATGGACGAGCTGCGCGAGCAGTGTCCTTGGGACCGCAAACAAACCTTTGAATCGTTGCGTCACCTCACCATCGAAGAGACCTATGAGTTGGGCGATGCGATTTTGGAACGCAACCTCGAAGAAATCAAAAATGAATTGGGCGACTTGCTTTTGCACATTGCCTTTTACGCCAAGTTGGGGAGCGAAGAAAAGGCCTTCGACATGGCCGATATTGCCCACAGCATCAGCGAAAAACTCATCCACCGCCACCCGCACATCTACGGCGATGTAAAGGTGGAAAACGAAGAAGACGTCAAGAAAAACTGGGAAGCCCTTAAACTCAAAGAAGGGAAGAAAAGCGTTTTGGAAGGGGTGCCGCGCGGGTTACCGGCCTTGGTCAAGGCACAGCGCATCCAAGACAAAGTGACCGGCGTAGGCTTTGATTGGGAAGCCCCCGAGCAGGTGAAAGAAAAGGTGAAAGAGGAGTGGAACGAACTCAAAGCCGAAATTGAACAAGGCGACCAAGATGCCATGGAAGCCGAGTTTGGCGACCTGCTTTTTTCCTTGATCAATTACGCCCGTTTTTTAAAAATCAACCCCGACACTGCCCTCGAGCGTACCAACCAAAAATTCATTAAACGCTTTAGTTATCTTGAAGCCAAAGCCCAAGCCCTCGGGAAATCTCTCCACGAAATGACCCTCGCCGAGATGGACGTCTTTTGGGAAGAGGCGAAGAAGCAGTAAGTTATTTTTTTCCATTGATTCAACAACAGGGTCTATTTGTTACAGAGCGCAATGAATTTTGGTTTTGGAACAGGGCCAATGTTTTCGTAAAAAACACTGTGGAGAGCACGCATGAAAGACACATTGACAACGCCTTGCAATGCGGTATTCGCCTCACGGCTTTCTTTTAATGCACTAGCCTGCGTCTTCTTGCCCCGCTTCTTTCTCTGATGCGGCTTCCTCATTTTTCTTGTTCAACTGCCGTTTAAGCGTTTTGATGGCATTGGTTTTTTCGGTCAGTGCTGCTTTCTTTTGGGTGAGTTGTTCAATTTTTTTGGTGACTTCTGCCACCACGGGGTTGTCGGCACTGCTGTTGCTAAAAAACTGCAAATTATTTTCCAATTGAATTCGTTCGTTGTTCAATTGGTCCACTTCTTTCCGCAGTTCGTTGTGCAGTTTGTTCAGGGCTTGCGCGTCATGACGAATGAACAACAATTGGGTGGTAAATTGTTGAGCGGCTTTGTCTTTGGCACTCAAGGAGGTGGCTTTCCACAACTGTGCGAGATGGGTCAAGAGTTTTTGTTGGGCACTGTTTCCCGCAGGGGGTTGCAGGGCTTCCCATTGTTCTAGTTGGGTTTGTATAAAGTCTTCCAGTTTTTTTGGGGTGGAGGGCGCTTCGGTTTGCATGACTTGTTTTACAAAATTGTCCAGGGTTGCTTGTTGGGCCAGCTCTTGGGCAGTCAGTGCCGAGCGTTTGTTGTTCAGTCGGTCAAAGAAGGTATTATTCAAACCGTTGAATTCCTCCCAGAGGGCTTTGGATTTGCGTTGAGAGACGCGCCCCGTTTTTTTCCATTCGGCTTGCAACTGTTTGACTCGATTCACTTGCTCCCGCCATTGATCGCTCGCCAAGATGGATTTTATTTCCTCGATAAGGACTCTTTTTTGTGAAATTTTTTCTCGCTCTTCCGCTTTTTGGTTTTTGTAAAAGCTATTTTTCTCTTGATTGAAACTGCGGAAAACGGCTCGAAATTCGTTCCACAGCTTGTTTTTATGCTGCTTGGCTGTTGGGCCTGCCGTTTGAAATTTTTCGCGCAATTCGTTCGCATTTTTTAGGGCATTTTGCCAGGCGTTGTGGCTTTGGGGTGGTTGCGCCACCATGTCTTGCAAACGCTGAAGGATCTCTTGTTTTAAAGCAAGGTTTTCGGCGTGAATACTGTCGATATTTTTGTTGTACGCATTGCGTTGCTGATGCAGGATTTTGGTGGCTGCCTGAAAACGCGCCCAAAGTTCCTCGCGATGTTCTTTGGCCACGGGGCCCAGATCGTTTTTCCACAATTTGTGCAAACTGTTGAGTTCCCGCGTGGCGGCTATGATGTCTGTATGTTTTGCCAAGGCTTCGGCCCGCTCAATGATCTTTAACTTTTCGGTATAGTTGTGTTTGAAGTCGGCTTCGCGCAAATCTCGATTGAGATGAAGAAAGTCATAGTAACGCTCGACATGAAATTTGTAGGTCTGCCAAATGTTGTTCATTTCGTTGCGCGGCACTTGCCCGGTACTGTGAAAAGCCTCTTGCAAATGTTTGAATTGCTGATAACTATTGCTGTCTTGCTCACTGGCATCGACCAAGGCTTTGATGCCTTCAATGATTTCGCGTTTGCGGTTGAGGTTGGCTTTTTGGTTGGCCTCTAGTTCTTTGTAATGATGCTGTTTGCGCTTCTTGTATTCTCGCAGTTCGAGTGAAAATTCTTTTTTATAAGTCGGGGCAAATTGAAAATCAATTTCATTTCCTCCCTCGTTGATGAACGCTTCTTTCTTTTCTTTGAGTTGTGCGCCAAAGGCGCGGTCAAACGCATCGCTCAATTGACGAACTTCATTGTTTAAGCGTGACCAGTTGGGGTGTTGGGTTAGTTTTTTAAGTGCTGCGGGGTATTCTTCGAGCGCAAGCGTTTTAAGGTCAACCGTGGGAGTGCTTCTCTCGTTCGTTGTTTGCGTGTCCTCGGTATTTTCAATCGCTGGTGCAGCTGCTTCTGTTGATGATGTGGCAGCGTCTTCGGCGATTGGATCTTCCTCTTTCGGTAAGTTTGGTTCCGTTGTCATGGCAATACTTTAAGTGCGTTGAACTACAACTAAAATTACAAAAAATAAATTAAGCATTCCAAAGCGCCCAAGCGGCTTCGGCTTGGTGCACGAGCATTTGGGCTCCATTGGCCGTTTTTGCGCCTTGTTTTATCCCCAGAGACAAGAAGCGTGTTTCGGCAGGATTGTAGATCAAGTCAAACAAAAAATGCTCCTCGGTCAAGGCCGCATAGGGAAGGTCAGGGGCTTGTGATGTATTTGGAAATGTGCCCAACGGGGTGCAATTGATGATCAATAAATGTTGGCGAATGATCGCATCGGTTAGATCGGCATAAGTGATCACCCCTTCTTGTGGATTTCTCGACACCCATTGGGGGTAGATGTGATGTTGTCGCAAGACAAAATCAACGGCTTTTGACGCTCCTCCTGTTCCCAAAATCAATGCCTTGTCAGTCCTCCCTTTCCAGTGCTCAAAAAGTGATTTTTCAAAGCCATAGGCATCGGTGTTGTGGCCGATTGTTTTCCCATTGTCATCAAACACTACGGTATTGACTGCGCCAATGTCTCGTGCTTGTTCCGACAATTCATCTACGGCGGCGAACGCCACTTCTTTGTAAGGAATGGTAACATTCAAGCCGGCTAAATCTTGGCGTGCGATTGTTTCTCTGACCGTATCTTCGTCGGGACAGTCAAAGTTGACGTACTGACAATTTTTGATGTTCTGTTGTTCAAACTTTTTAGCAAAATAAGCACGGGAAAAAGAGTAATCGATGTCTTTGCCGATCAACCCAAATTTACGTTGTCTTTTTGTTTCCATAATGATCGAGTATCAACACCGTTGTGCCTCCCAAAAGGACACACCCCAAAACTACGTATGTTTTTGGGCGCAACCAATGGGGGAGAAAAAATTCTTGGTGAGGAGTTGTAAAAAGCAAGTTGAGGTTTTCATTGGCCGCAGTGCTTGTTGCGGTCCATGGCCACACGGCGCCAATGGCCCCCAAAATAAAGCCCACCAAAACTGCAATGGTAGTGTTTTTGTAGGACTGCAAGATTTTTTCCAGCAATTTTGAAAAAAAGACCAAGCCAAAGGAAGACCCTAGGGTAAAGAGAACAAACACGCGCAATAGACGCCGTCGTTCAGGATCATCAAGACCAAGGCCTTGACCACTGGTCAGGTCGGTCAAGGTGTAGAAAAGCCCATTGACCGCATCAACGAGGAGCAAATTGTAGTTGCCTAAAATCAATACAATCAATGAGCCCGACAAACCCGGGAGCGTCATGCCAACAATGCTCACCATGCCACAAAAAAATACAAACAACGAATGGTCGTTTTCGGTGCCAGGATTGACCCACAAGAGCCCTATCCCCAACAGTAGTCCGCTCAAAAGTGCCGTGTAATCGCGTTTTTGGTAAGGGGTTTGATTTTTCCAAATCAAATAAACCGAGGTCAATATCATCCCCAAAAAAGTGCCGAGGATGTGTTGTGGAAAGTGACGAATAAGCACATCGAGCAGGAGGGAAACACTGAAAAAACTAAGCCCAACGCCGCTAAAGAGATAGAGCAGGAACCCTCCGTTGACATGCCGATAGAAGGCCAAAAATCCTTTTTGGAAAAGTAGTCGAAACGCGTGCGCGTCGAAACGCGAGAATGAATAAATTAGTTCTTCGTAAAATCCAGCGGCCAAGGCAACAATCCCCCCCGATACGCCCGGAATTTTGTTGGCCATGCCCATGGCCATGCCTTTCACAACCAGTAAAAGGCGATCTCGAAAGGTGCGTTGAATGGGTTTATTGTTGTTGTGCATACCGCTGCACAAGAAACAAAGAAATGGCACCGAATACAAATGCTGCCAAGGCCAGGCTCATTTGGGGATCATTGGCGTAGTGAAAAGGAGAGATGTTCTCTGTGGTATTTTCAGTCAATACTTTTTTCCACGGCCAGATCTTTGGCAAAGCACCAATCATGAACCCAATGAGAAGACTGAGGGTTTCTTCTCTCCGGTGCGAAAACAACCATTTGAGAAGGCGTGAAAATAGTTTCAATCCAATGACAATCCCCAATCCAATCACGACCACTTTGCTGTAGACCGATTGAATGGCGGCAAGGTCTTTGGTGACCAACACAGGAATCATTTGGCGGACGGTTTCCAGCACTTCTTCATAAACCCCCAAAAGGATGAACAGAAAAGCCCCAGAGATCCCGGGTAGTATCATGGCCATAATGGCAACGGCACTGCAACAGAATAGGTAAAATAAACTGCCGCTATTGCCCGCCGGTGAAACCAAGGTTATGCCAAAGGCAATACAAAATCCCACCCCCAGCAAGAGTAGTGTAGTGGGTGTTTTTTTTTCGAGCTGACGAATGAGGAGAAGGATACTGGCGGTGATTAATCCACAAAAAAACGACCACAGAATAATGGGGTGATGCACCAACAGATAGTCAATGGCGGAGGACATGAATAAAATACTGGTCATGATGCCCAAAAAGAGCGGGAGAAGAAATGGGCCGTTGATAGCCGACCAGAAAGACCGGAAACCTTGCTTGTACAAAGTGGTGAGCACCCCAAGGTTTAAGCGGTCAATGCTCGTAATCAATTCTTCATAAATCCCGGTGATCAGTGCAATGGTTCCACCCGATACCCCCGGGACAATATCGGCAGCGCCCATAAGGCTGCCTTTTAAAAAAAGAAAAAGTGATTTTTTCATATGCGATCCGTTCGATGGTTGTACGAACGTTTTTACATGATTGACCGCAATCGCGGGAACAAGGCCAAAATACTTTGATCTCTTCGTTGATCCGCACTTGCGTTTTTGAGGTAATATTCCGCTTCGATGGTTTTTCCCATCTGTACAAAAAATCCAGCAATGCGTACATCAATATTCTGAGCGTTACTGTAAAATTCCTTGGCTTGCTGGCCAATGGTGCATCCTTTTTCCCACTCGTTCAGAAAAGCAAGTGTATCCAACCATGCTTCCCATATTTCGAGTTCATAGTTCCCAAGTTCGATGGTGGTTTGAAAGGCCACTTCTGCTTCTTCAAAGCGTTGCATTGCCTTGTTGATCAGCGCACTGCGCTTCCAGTAGGCCACATAATTGTCATTGATTTTAAGCGCTTTTTGGGTGTAATAAAGGGCCTTGAGGAGGTTTTCTTTTTGAATATAAAAATCGATCAGTCCCGTCCATGCTTTTTCATAGGTAGGATCTTCGTTGATGCCTTTTTTAAAGAATTGAAGTGCCAAGGCATCGTTGCCCAATGTTTGATGACAATGCGCAATCCGAAGGTGAAGAAATGCGCTGGGATCGACCAGTTGTAAGGCGTGATGGTAGTGCTCAATGGCTTCATTGATGCGTCCCAGTTCTTCCAGTAATTTTCCTTTTTCGATATAGGCTCCACTAAAGGTGTCTTCACTGATAATGGCGAAGTCAAAAGCGCTCAAAGCTTCCTCTTTTTGTCCCAAATGCTGGTATTGCTTTCCAATCTCGAGCCAAGCGATTTCGTTGTAGGGGTGGTGAGATAAAATTTTATTGAGGATATCGATGGCCTCGTCATGTTTTTTCAGGTACTCAAGACAGAACAAGAGGTTGTACAACACTTGGTAGTCATGCGGATCTTCTTCAATGCAACTTTTGAAGCAGTTTTTTGCCTTGACGTATTGTTCCAAAACCATGTATTCCATCCCGAGCAAACAAAGGATTTCTGTTGGATCTTCTGCAATTTCCATGGCTTTGTTTAACAAATCAATGGCTTGTTTGTGTTGCTTTTGTTTTGAACAAATTGTGGCCTTTTGAATCAATACTTCCTCATTGTTGGGCTCTAGGTCTTCAATGGTATCGAGTACTTTGAGGGCTTGCGCATATGCCTGATCAAAAATGAGAAGTTCTGATTTCAGTAACAATAATTCCGATTGAAAAGGGTGCTGATCAATGGCCATTTTCAGCGCTTTTTTTGCTCGACCCGTCTCACCACAATCGATGTAATATTGAATGATGGCCTCAAACTCGACAGCGTCGAAAAAGAACACCTCATTGGTCTTTAACATTTCTTCAAAACGGGTGATCGGGGCGTCGGAATCCTGCGAAAATTCACGGAACATAGATGTGGTGTGTTGGTTTAAATAAATTTAGGGACTGATTTGTTGTGGCAAAAATAATGTTGTTTTTCTTGTTAACAAATTAATTAACAGACTTAAAATGAATCCAGCACCTCACGGATGATGGCACACCCTTTTTCGATTTCTTTTGTGCTGATGGTCAAAGGCGGTGAAATCCGTACGGCCCTTTTTTCCCACAGCAAAAAGAAAAGGATCAGTCCTTTCTCCTCGCATTTCATTACCAATTTTTGGGCCATTTCTGGGCTTTGAAGCAGTGGGGCTAACATGAGGCCTCTACCGTTGATTTTCTCAATTTTGGGGTGTTGTAAAAGGGAACGAAAAAGCATTTCTTTTTCATCAATAGACCGCATGATTTGCTGATCGATGAGCGTATGCAGTGTTGCTTTGGCCGCCGCTGCAATGACCGGGTTTCCTCCAAAGGTAGTGATGTGCCCAAGGGCAGGGTTGTGTGTCAGGGTTTCCATGAATGCTGGCGAACTGCAAAAGGCACCGATGGGCATGCCTCCACCCAGCCCCTTTCCGATGACCAGTATGTCGGGGACGATGTTTTCGTGCTCATAGGCAAATAGCCGACCGGTTCGCCCAATCCCGGGTTGAATTTCATCCAAAATCAGCAAAGCTCCAGTTTCTTCACAGCGTTTTTTTACCGCTGCGAGATACCCCTCTTGGGGAAGGATAAATCCAGCACCTCCTTGAATGGTCTCTAGCACCACTGCCGCTGTTTTTGTTGTGATGCGTTCAAGGTCGGAAATTGCATTAAAAGTGATGAATTCTACTTGTGGGAGCAACGGTTGATAGGCTTGGGTCTGTGCGGGAACACCGAGAAGGCTAAGCGCCCCTTGGGTACTTCCGTGGTAGGCATTTTTTGCGGCGATAATTTCCTGCCGTTCGGTGACACGCTTGGCCAATTTCATGGCCCCTTCAATGGCTTCGGTTCCTGAGTTGGTCAAGTAGGTCACCGAGAGTTGAGGAGGAAGTTGCTGTGCGAGGGTTTTGCAGAGTTCAACCGCAGGAGTTTGGGCATATTCACCATAGACCATTACATGCATGTAGCGGTCCAACTGTTTTTTCATGGCACGGACAACGGCGGGATGACGATGTCCCAAACTGCAGGCCGATACCCCGGCGACAAAGTCCAAGTATTTTTTGCCCTTCGCATCATAAAGATAACTGCCTTTGGCGCGGTGAATGTGCAACCCTAATGGATGAGGGGTGGTTTTGGCTTGGTAGGTGAGAAAATCGTCAAGGATCATGATCAGTTTTTGATAAACAACTCCTCGATGGTGTTGGGCCTTTCGTCTTCTCGCCAGATAAACCCTTCAAGCTTGCGTAAGTTGGGATCGAGCATTTTATCGGGATGAACATTGCCATCTGGGCTCACATAAAATGAAATTTCATCAATTTCATTGTCTTTAAACTGGATGTTGAGCGCGCTACAAATGGTCTTATCAATGCCTACAAGCTCACCGTCATCGGCATAGAGATAGTAGAATACTTGTGTGTTTTTCACCACATCAAGTGCATTGAGATTTCCTTCTTTAAAGTCGCCATAAAGTTCTTTCCCTACAATTTGGTTGAATCCATTGTCACTGAGGCTGTCTTTTTCGATGACAAAGGCATTTCCAAAAATAAAGAGCGAGTCTAGTTTTCGGGTTTCCAGGTCGGTATTCATGTAAATGACTTCTCCACTCATTTGACTGTTATTGAACCACATGACTGGATTGCGTCGATTTTTGTCGTCGGTGGAAAGAATTTGAAGTTCCTTTTTGGTGAAGGGTTTTTTGTGCAATTCAATGCGGCCAATGGTCTCATCGAGGTAGAGTGAGTCGGCTTTTCCCCGCATGTCGTTTTTAAGGATTTTTACGCCATAATATCCGCGTAATATCCGTGCTTCAGAGGGGCCTGTTCCCACCAAAGTATCGGCGTGGATGTAGAGCGAGTCTTGCTCTATCAAATTGATGGCCAAGGCTTTTTTGGTAATGATCACAGAGTCAAGCGCTTTGAATACTTCCGCATAATTCCCACGGATAACGGAGTTGTTAATGGTGTCAATAACTTCTACAAGATCGGTCGCCGAAGCATAGTTTTTGGCATCTTCAAAGTAAAGACTATCCCCTTTGATGATTTTGTTGTTGTATAAAATTTTGGCCCGGCGTTTAAAATATCCTTTTTCATTGGCGGTGTCGTAGTACCCTTGCTCACAATAGATGTCGTAGGTATCGCCAACAATGGTGGTTGGCCCAAAAAGGTAGGCTTTGTCCGATTCGGTATAATAATCCAGCTGACTAGAGTTGACCTCGTAGTCGGGATGCGTGATATTGACATTGGTGGTGAATCGATACATTTTTTGGTCCATCAAATAGCGTCCTCTTTTGCTTTTTAGCGTGCTTGCACTATCGATAATGGTTCCTGGAGTTTCGTAATAGGCCACATCTTCTCTTCGGTCCAGATAGAGGGTGTCGGTCTCAAGAGTCATGTCTGGGCGTTTCAAAAAAACATCTCCCCATGCTTTGGCCTTACCCGTCTCCCCGTCATATTCCATGAAGTGGCTTGTCATTCTCAGGCTATCTCCTTGCGTAAACACCACCTCACCTTCCGCCTCAAAGGCATTTTTCTGGGTGTAAAAGACCGATTTGTCCGACTCGATAAGGGCTCCTTCATGATATAGCTTAACCCGGGTTACTTTGTCTTTTAACAGGATGCTTGCGCCAGGGAAATTGATTTCATCTTTTCCAAAAGAACCGGCTTGTTGAATCTGAATAATCCGTTTTTCTTGCCCCAATCCTGCAGCACAGAACAAAAGAAAGAGGGTCAATATGAAAGACTGAACGGATGGTTTCACTTAATAAAATTAACGAAAAATCGTTTGCTTTCTATCCGGTCCTACAGAGACGATCTTTATGGGTGTTTCCAGGGCGTTTTCTAAATAGTTGATGTAGTCTTTGAAGTTTTTGGGAAATGCGGCTTCGTCGGTCATTTTGGTCAAATCTTCTTCCCAGCCAGGCAAGGTTTCATAGACTGGGGTGACGTCTTTTGGCGCAATGGAAAAAGGAAGATGATCAATTTTCCCATCGGCAGTTTGGTAGTGTGTACAAACATTGATGGTGGGGAAGCCTGATAGTACATCGCCTTTCATCATCATGAGTTGGGTGACTCCATTCACACGAATGGCATAGCGAAGCGCGACCAAGTCAATCCATCCGCACCGGCGTGCACGTCCGGTCGTGGCACCAAATTCATGTCCCACGCGCCCCATGGTTTCACCGATTTCGTCAAAGAGTTCTGTAGGAAAAGGGCCACTGCCCACACGAGTGGCATAGGCCTTAAAAATCCCATAGACTTCTCCCACAACATTGGGAGCAATCCCTAGTCCTGTGCAGGCGCCTGCAGCGGTGGTTGTCGATGAGGTGACGAAAGGGTAAGTGCCGAAATCGATATCCAAGAGTGATCCTTGAGCGCCCTCGGCAAGAATTTTTTTCTTGTCTTTCAGGGCTTGGTGAAGATAGTTTTCGCTGTCAATAAGTTTTAGACCTCTCAGTTGCTCAATGCTTTCAAAAAAGGCACTCTCAAGTTCGTCTAAATCAAAATCAATGATGTTTTTATAGTGACTGAGCATGTTGAGATGCTTGTCGCGAAGTTGTTGGTAACGGTCTTTCCAATCCTCCAAGAGAATGTCACCAACACGAATTCCGTTTCGCCCCGTTTTGTCCATATAGGTTGGACCAATTCCTTTTAAAGTCGATCCGATTTTTGCCTTTCCTTTAGCGGCTTCGGAAGCTGCATCGAGCAATCGGTGGGTAGGAAGTATGAGGTGTGCTTTTTTGGAGATGAACAATTTATTGCTAAAATCTACGCCAAAGGGAGTGAGCTTTTCAAGTTCCTTTTGAAAAATAACGGGGTCGATAACCACACCATTTCCAATGATGTTGACCGCCTTGGGGTGAAAGATCCCCGAAGGGATGGTATGCAATACATGGGAAACACCATCGAATTGAAGCGTATGTCCTGCGTTTGGCCCTCCTTGAAAGCGGGCAATGATATCGTAATCTTGGGTAAGGACATCAACAATTTTTCCTTTTCCTTCGTCTCCCCATTGAAGACCGAGCAATAAATCAACCGACATGTTTAGGTGGTTTTTTATGATTCTTTTTTGGTGCCGTAAAAGTATAAAGAATGGTGATGAATGTCAACATTAAATACCTCCTCGATTGTTTTTTTAATCGACTGTATGCGGGGATCACAAAATTCTTTCACTTCACCAGAATCTGTCAAAATCAGATGATCGTGCTGTTTGTCAAAAAAGGATTTCTCGTATTGTGCTTGTGCCCCAAATTGATGTTTTCGTATTAAGCCCGATTCAAGCAATAGATCTACAGTGTTGTACAAGGTTGCCCGGCTGACACGATAGTTTTTATTCTTCATTTTTATATAGAGAGATTCTATATCGAAATGGTCTTCATGCGCATATATTTCATGCAAAATGGCGAAGCGCTCAGGCGTTTTTCGGTGTTTGTGTTGGTCTAAAAAACGAATAAATACGTCTTTAACAATTTCTTGCTGATTTTGCTGTGTTGACATCGGCCATACTTTAATGCGATAAAAATACTGTTTCTTTTTCTATTGTCGACTTACTTTCTCAATTCCAGGGATCTTGAGTAGTTTATCCTTCAATTTCTTGAGCATAGCTTTGTTGACAACACGGAGGGTGATTTTTCCTTGAAAAAGTTCCTCATCGGTAAAGAAATTTATTTTTTTGATGTCTACATGAAGACTGTTTGAAATGACCCGTGTAACTTCATTGACAAGTCCCTTTTTGTCGATGCCAGAGAGGATGAGTTCGGCAGTAAATTCTTGTTCGCTAGAATCGATCCACCACGCAGGAACAATGCGGTAGGCGTAATTGGATTGAAGTGACACAGCGTTGGAGCAGTTGTGTTGATGAACCTTAACTCCCTCGTTGACAGTAACAAAGCCAAAGACCTTATCTCCTGCAATGGGGTTGCAGCAGGGAGCGAGTTGATAGGGGAGTTCTTCGCGCTCTTTTCCAAAAACCAATTTGTCGTAGCGCGAAACAAACTCGTCAACGTCCTTGACCACTGGGCTGCTATATTGCTGGAGACGACGTTTGAAAAAGTTGATAAAACTGTTGTTGTAACTCGTCGCAAAGTCTTTGATTTTTTTATTGTCAATCGTTCCCAATCCCACGCGGTAGTAGACATCACGAATGGAATTCACATTGAAATAGTAGACCAGTTGCTTATTGGTTCGTTCGTTTTGTGCAACTTTTAAGTGGCGAAGTTTTCTCAAAAGAACTTCTTTTCCTTCATCCGCAATTTTTTTCTTTTCCTCTTTGAGCGATGCCTTGATTTTATTTCTCGCCCGAGAGGTAATGACAAAATCCAACCAATTGGCGGTGGGTTTTGATTGCGCTGAAGTGATGATTTCGACAGAATCACCGCTTTTAAGGATTCTCGAAAGGGGAACCAATTTTCCGTTGACACGAGCACCACGGGTTTTGCTTCCCACTTCGGTGTGAATACTGTAGGCAAAATCCAAGGCACTCGATCCTTGGGGCAGTGATTTCAGCTCACCTTGTGGGGTGAAAACGAAAATTTCATCCGCATACAAATTCAGCTTAAAGTTTTCGACAAAGTCAATCGCGTTTCCGTCTTTACTTTCCAAAACCTCTTGAAGACGGTTTAGCCAAACGTCGATGCCGGAGTCTTTTTCATTTCCTTGTTTATATCGATAATGCGCGGCATATCCTTTTTCTGCAATTTCATGCATTCGTTCAGAGCGAATCTGCACCTCGACCCACTTTTTTTGTGGTCCCATCACCGTAATGTGTAGCGACTCGTAGCCATTCGATTTTGGTTGTGAAATCCAATCGCGGAGCCGTGTGGGATTTGGAACAAAATGATCGGTAACGATGGAATAAATTTTCCACGCAAGGAATTTTTCGTCTTTGGGTTTGGAGCGATAGACCACGCGGATGGCGAATTTGTCAAACACTTGATCATAGCCAATACTCTGTTTTAGCATTTTCCGATGGATGGAAAAAATGGACTTATTCCGCCCTTGAATCGAGTACTTAATTTTTTCGCGGTCGAGCGACTTTTGCAAAAACTCAGAAAAAGAATGAATGTATTCTTGTTGTTCTTCTTGACTTTCTTCGACCTTGCTTTTTATCGACTGAAAGCGTTCGGGTTCTGTATATTTCAAACTCAGATCCTCCAGCTCTGTTTTGATATTATACATCCCAATTCTGTGCGCCAGTGGAGCATAGATGTACAAGGTTTCAGAGGCAATCTTGATTTGCTTGTAATCGGGCATGGCATCCATGGTTTGCATGTTGTGCAAACGATCGGCAATTTTGATGATGATGACGCGAATATCGTCATTGAGTGTAAGCAGCATTTTCCTAAAGTTCTCTGCCTGAAGGGAAATGTCTGTGTCTTTTTTGAGATGTGAAATTTTGGTCAGTCCATGAACAATTTTTGCCACAGTACTGCCAAACAAACGTTCGATGTCGTTAAGGGTGTAACTGGTGTCTTCGACAGTGTCGTGTAACAAGGCGGCGGCAATGGAAGTCGCATCAAGGCCAATTTCTGACGCGACGATTTTGGCAACAGCAATGGGATGAAAAATATAGGCTTCCCCCGATTTGCGCCGTTGATCTTTATGGGCATCAACGGCAGTATTAAACGCCAAACGGATCAATTTTTTATCATCGGCGGTTAATTGCAAATAACTGATTCTTAGCAGCTCTTTGTACTGCTTGGCAATTTCTCTATTTTCAACTTGTTCATCGATCAACATAGTAGTAAAATACGGATTTATTTTCACATATTTTTTTGTCGCACCATTTCGCTTAAAATAATTCCTGCCGCGACGGATACATTGAGAGAGTCGTTTTGTCCTTGCATGGGAATGATGATGGGTTGTTGTGCTTCTTCGGCCAGCCATTTTTTAGACAATCCACTGTGCTCTGTTCCTACGGCGAGCGCAGCTTTTTGAGGATAATCAACAGCCGTATAAGCTTGCGCTGCCTGTGTGAGTGCAGCACTGAACACAGTGATGTTGTTTTGTTTGAAAAAGGTGAATGCTTCTTCAAGACTAGCCGTTGCCCAAGGGACCGTAAAGAGACACCCAACACTCGACCGAATAACGTTGGGGTTGTACAGATCTGTTGTCGGATCAACGATCAACATGCCGTCTATTCCCAAGGCGTCACAACTGCGTAGCAGGGCACCAATGTTTCCTGGTTTTTCGGGGGCTTCAACCACCAAAAGTATCCCTTGTTTTTTGTCGATGGCTAAATCGGTTATGGCGTGATTTTTCATCTGGGCAACCGCTACGATTTTGGTCGTCTTTTTTCGGTAACACAGTTTTTCAAAAATCGAGGCCTCTGTATGAAAAATCTGGACCTCTTCAGCTTTATCAAAAAAGGGGTCTTTTTGATCTTCTTTCATCCAAAACTCCAACATGCGATAGCCTGCGGCCATCGCATGTTGAATTTCTTTTTTCCCTTCGATAACAAAGGTTTGTGTTTGTTTCCTTTTTCGGGTTTTCTCCTGCAAGCTCAGGAGATGCTTTACATGTTCGTTATTTAAACTAGAAACAAATCGATCTCTACTCACGGCTATATTTTTCCATATAGCGCTTCCATAGTTTGGTTTGGTGGGTCTCTAGAGAGATTTCACGGCCTTGAATGAAGGCTTTGGTGAGCTGGTTTGTTCGCATGTCTAGGGCGTCACCCTCAGAGATGAATAAGGTGGCATCTTTGCCCACCTCTAGGCTCCCCAACTGGTCATCAATCCCAAGAATTTTGGCAGCGTCGAGGGTAATCATACGAACGGCACTCTCCTTTGGGACTCCATAGGCGGCGAAAGTACCGGCATAGAAAGGTAAATTTCTTGTGTTCATGCGTTCCATGCGACCACTTACGTCAATGGTCAGGATAAGTCCAGCGTCCATGAGTATCTTGGCGAGTTTAAACGGCATTTTTACGTCTTCATCCTCGGTATTGGGCAATCGGTGAGGTCGGGAGACAATGACAGGAATCTCATTGGACTTGAGCAAGTCGATGGTCAAGTGAGCATCATCACCACCAACCAAAACAATGTTTTGGACGTTGTGCTTCATCAACAAGGTAATCCCGTCGATGATTTGTCTCTTTTCCTTGGCGTGAAGGTAGACCTTCTGCGTCCCGTCAAAAACACCTTTCAGCGCACTGTAGGGGAGGTGTTTGGGTGTGGAGCTCGCGGCATAGACCTTGCTTTGCGACAAGTAATCGTCGAGTTCTTCAACTACTTTTTCATATTTTTTTTGATCATAAACCAAAGGGTCTTCGCCTTTGGTAGCATTTCCTCGCCGATAGGTTCTAGGCCAATACAGGTGAATGCCTTCATCTGTTTTGACGGCTGCGTCTTCCCAATTCCAAGCATCGAGTTGCACAATGGACGAGCTTCCTGCAATCCGTCCTCGAGTGGGAACAATTTGTGCTGTGAGGATTCCATTAGGCCGAAGAGATTCGACCACTTTCGACTCTGCATTGTAGGCAATGATCGTTCGAATATTGGGCAAATAGGTACCAATTTCGTTGAGATCGTTGGTTGGGCGGATGGCGTCAATTTCTACCATTCCTACCGTACTGTTTGCAGCAATGAACCCTGGGTAGAGGTGTTTTCCTTCGGCAGACAGTGTTTGGTCATAATTTTGCATGGGATTGCCTACTGGTCCGACTTCAACAATTTTTCCGTTCGCCATTCCCACTTGTCCGTTTTCAATCATCGTCCCGTCTCCCAAGTGCAGAGTAGCACCTGTGATGAGCAGTGACTGATTGGCTTGCGCCGCTGGGGTTTGCTGCGCGACCATGGTGTTGATGGCAGCAAAATAACTGAGTATATAGAGTATTCTTTTCATAATTGATGGTTTAATCTAGCGTTTCACAATGGAATTCACGCGCTTGTTTCTTGGGCATTTTTTTGGTGGGTGCACCGCCATTTTTGGCGTTCATCATTTGCTGAACTAGCGTGTTTCGCTCCTCGGCAATCACCTCGAGTTGTGCGGTTGCACGATCCAGTTCGTAGTAAAAAATCCCGTCGATCATTGTTTTTTCTGCCACGGCGTAGATCGACATGGGGTGGTCATTCCAAAGCACCAAGTCCGCCGATTTTCCAGCTTTGATACTTCCGACTTCGTTGTCGATGTGTAAAAGCTTGGCCGGATTGAGGGTAACGAATTTCCATGCATCTTCTTCGGATACTCCACCGTATTTCACGGCTTTTGCAGCTTCTTGATTCAAGCGTCGAGACATTTCTGCATCGTCGGAATTAAAGGCCACGGTAACCCCTTCACTGTGCATGATTGCTCCATTGTAGGGGATGGCGTCATTGACCTCAAATTTGTAGGCCCACCAATCGGAGAAAGTCGATCCGCCTACGCCGTGTTTTTGCATGATATCGGCCACTTTATACCCTTCTAGGATGTGGGTAAAAGTATTGATGCGAAAATTAAATTGTTCCGCAACTTTCATCAGCATATTGATTTCGCTTTGTACATAGGAATGGCAAGAAATAAACCGTTCCCCATTTAAGATTTCTGCCAAGACTTCCATCTCAATGTCGTAGCGAGGTGAAGGTGTTTTTGCTTTTTCTTTCCTGTTGAGCTGATTGTAGCTTTTCCACGCATTTTGATACTCTTGGGCTCTTAGAAAATAATCGACAAAAACTTGCTCTACACCCATTCGCGTTTGCGGGAAGCGGTTGTAACTGGGCCAATTCGATTGTTTGACATTTTCTCCCAAGGCAAATTTGATGAAGGGATCGGCGTTTTCAAACAAGAGTTCGCTTGCATTTCTTCCCCATCGCGGTTTGATGACGGCCGAGCGCCCTCCAATGGGGTTGGCCGAACCGTGTAGAATTTGGAGTGTGGTTACTCCTCCAGAAAGATTGCGGTACAAATTGATGTCGTCGGGGTTGATTACGTCTTCTATAGTGACTTCGGCCGATGAATTTTGTCCTCCCTCGTTGATGCTCGATGCACCGATATGGGAGTGTTCATCAATAATACCGCTGGTCAAGTGCTTACCTGTTGCATCGATGGTGGCTACACCCGCTGCATCGAGGTTTTTTCCTACTGCCTTAATGCGTCCATTTTCCACCCAAACATCTGTGTTGGTCATGATTCCTTCGGCTTCGTTGGTCCACACCGTAGCATTTTTGAAAATCACGTTTTGTGCCGATGGTAGTTGTGTAAAACCAAATCCATTGTTGGGATAAGTGACAGCCACTTTTTTTGGCAACGCTTTTTCTTTCTTGGTTTTTTTATCATCGTCAGCTTGTTCTTGGCGTTCGGCAGTCCATGAGACGGGTTTGCCGTTGGCATTGGTCCCGTTTCCAGCGAGTTGGTCACTCGCCAAAACTTTACCCGACAACATGGCATATCCAGCGTCCTCTTCGGGTTGTATTTGTAAGCTTACCCATCCGCTAGAATAACTGATTTTTCCTTTGAGTTTTGTAGAGTCTTTTTTAACAGTTAAGCTGGGTTTATTGTTGCTGTTTTTGATCGTTAGTGCAAATCGTTCTCCCTCTATCATTAAGTCATAAACTCCGTCAATAACAACCTCCGGGCGTTGAACAATCCTATGGTTGATTCCTTGTACCCAGTTTTCTTCAATTTTTGTTGACGCTTCAAAAAGTGGTCCTCCAGTGACAATGAAATTGGCCCATGCCTTGGGGCGAAGAGTCCCGAGGGTTTTTGATTGCCGAATCATTTTTGCTGGCACCGTGGTCAGTGCCGCTAGTGCTTGTTCTTCGGATAATCCTGCTTTAACCGCTTTTTTGACTTGGGATAAGAAACTGGATTTATTTTTCAATCCGTGTGAAGTCAGTGCAAATGGGATGCTGTTTTTCGCTAGAGTTGCGGGGTTGTGCGGCGCTTGATTCCAATAGCGTAAATCGCTTAAGGCAATTTTCTGAGTACTCACCGGATCGGAAACATCATATGGTTTTGGGAAATTCACAGGCACCAAGAGTTGGGCCTTATGTTGCTTCAAAACATCAATGCGTTCGTATTCTTTTCCGCTGGCAGTGATCAAAAAGTTCTGATTAAATTCTTGCCCTATTTTGGCCGCGCGCGCTACGTCAAGTTTGTTTTTGGCTTCAAAAATGGCGGGTAAATCTTTTATTTGTTCATACCCTTCAATGGCGAGGTCTTTGGTCTTTGCTCCTTTGTTGTACCATTGGGCATCGTGAAAAAATTGACGAAGTAAAGCCATTGCACCCATGATGGACCCTGGGTAGTATTGCTGAGACAAACTGCTTTTGGTGAATGAAAGGTGTTGAGCCGCTTGTTGGTCAAGAAGACGAACACTTGCATCGGATTGATCATTCAAGGCGACAAGAACACTCGTACCCCGGTGTATGCCTTCGGGACGGTGGGTGTTGATGCTTCCAAATCCAGCGTTGCGCAGTTGCTTCGCACTGCTTTCATCGTAGCTAAAATCATGGAGTCCTCTGTAATCGCTTCGGATATGGTCATTCCAATAGAATCCCTTTCTACTCGCATGGTATTGTACACTTCGGCCTCGTCTGTTGCTTTTGGGAGACTTAAAGCCAGAAGTGGAATGCAATTCAATGAAAGAGGCATAGATGTGTTTCCCTTCATAATTATGGATCACAGCATTTTTAGGAATTTCGACGTCTTTGCCAATGGCAACAATGCGCCCTTCTTTCAGCAGCAGTGTACCGTCTTCAATGGTCGATCCCGGGCTAGGATGCAGTGTGGCGTTGGTGATGGCCTCAAAGTTAGGAGGGCTTGTTTTTACCCCTTTGTTGGTGGGGAAATAATCTTGTGCAAAGCCAGTAAACACAAAGCTGAGACAAGTCAACATTAATAGTTTCTTCATGTTTCATAAAAATTTATTGAAACTACAAAATTATTCCTGAATTGCCGATTGGTTTTCTTCTAAATAGGCATTGATGAGAAGGGCAACAACTCTACTGTACGATTGAATGCCATGTGTTTGTGCATTGGCTTTCAAATAACTGTCGTAGGTTTTTTTGAAAATGGGTTCAAAAGGGTTTTGGTAGGCTTTCCAAAAGAGGGCTTGTTGTTGAATATTGGCAAAAATACCTTGACGCATTTTTTGGCGCAGCCCGTTTGCTTTTTCTGGGGAATTGCGGTAGAGTTGTGCAAAGCAATAGCGGAAAGCAAACAAATATGCGGCATACCGCATGTCAGCATCCGGGTGACTGATTACGGTGGAAAAACCAATGAAGTTGGCTTCGGCTTCCGAAGCA
>WTJN01000151.1:22255-40983 GCA_011526265.1 Candidatus Arcticimaribacter sp.
AGGTGTTTTCGCCAATTGAATCGATTGGTGCGGAAGCATAGAATACCCAGAGCGATTGCAACAAGCAAATAAAAGAGATCTCCAAAAGAAAAAGTACTGTTTTCAAAAAACAACTTGTTTAGTCGGAAATGCACCGGATAGAACCCTTGAGAGAAATAGGTGTTGATTAAGGGGTACTCCACACGGTCAAGAAACGAAATAATCCCGCTCATGGATACGCTGAGTAGCAGTAAAACAGGAAGATGATTTTTGTTTTTCATGGTCAAAAAAACCCACCTTTTGAGGGTGGGTTTGTTCATAGAAAGATGCTTCTTTTATTCAAATAATTCTACAATTTTGATTTCAAAAATCAAGTTTGATTTTGGCGGAATACCTCTGTTCATTTGGTCACCATAAGCCAAGTTGTAGGGTAAAAATAAAGTGGCTTCATCACCAACACTCAATAGTCTTAACCCTTCTTTAAATCCAGCAATCATGGCCGCTTGGTCACTGACGTCAGCCGGAATAGGACTGTATTTTCCAGCCGCTTTGCGTTGAGGATTCACCTTGCCTAACGCTTCGGCTGTTTCTAGCATGGAAGTTTCCAACAGGGTGCCGTCTTCAAAGTATACCGCATAGTGCGTCATGGCTTTGAATGTGGTAGAAACGGCAGGGCCATTCCCTTTTTTTGTAATCACATACTGCAAGCCACTGTCCGTTGTCGTAGCCTCTTCGCGTTGACCATCGAATTTCTCCAATGTTTTTAACTTACCCAAAGCACGTGCTTCTTCTTCTTCGGCTTTTCTTTTTTCGAGGTTATTGAAATAATCGGAAAAGACTGCGGGGGCATCAAACGACTTCGCGTCTCTACCTTTTCGAATAATGGTCATTTTTTGGATGGTGTCGTTGGTCATAATGGAGTCCACTACATTTTGTCCTTCTACCACTTGTCCAAAAACAGTATGCTTTCCATCAAGCCATGGCGTTTCTTTATGGGTAATAAAAAATTGACTTCCGTTGGTCCCAGGGCCTGCGTTGGCCATAGATAGGATACCCGGGCCACTGTGTTTCAGGTCGGTGATTTCATCATCAAAACGATAGCCTGGACCTCCTGTTCCATTGGCCAACGGATCACCACCTTGAATCATAAAGTCATTAATGACACGGTGGAATATCAATCCATCGTAATATTTTTTTCCTTGGTACTGCTCATCAACAAACTCGTTTTCTCCTTCGGCCAAGGCGACAAAATTGGCCACTGTAATCGGGGTTTTTTCTTGTGCTAAGCTCACAACAATATTCCCTCTATTGGTTTGTATATCAGCATACAATCCATCTTCAAGTTGTGGGTAAGGCGAGTTGCATCCCACCGCAATTGCAAGGACTAGTGTAAATAGAATTTTTTTCATCTCTGGGTATTAAATTTGCTCAAATGTAGGGTTTTATTCCGACTTCAAAGTTGTGTTTTTTTTCAGAATATTTTTGATTTCTATTGTAAAGCGGAGGGGTTGATTGATCTCGATTTTATCCTCATCTCCTTGATAGCTATACGCCAAAAAAGAGGGCATCAAAAACACACCAATTTCATGCTGGCGAAGTTTTTTTACCCCCTGCCGCAATGCGGGTAGGAGGTCTTCTTTGTCCACCAAGTAGTTCACCTTTCCGAGCTCCATTTCATCATAAATTACTGTGCCTTCAAGGGTTTGAATTCTGTAGAGAAATTCTATTTCATCTCCGGCCTCTACTCGGGGTTGGTCTCTTTGTTGGCGTTGTATCGCATACCAAAATCCTGCGGGATCCGACTGAAAATTAAGTAACGTATCTTGTTCGACAATGGCTTGGATTTGTTTTTGCTGTTGCCGAATTATGGCCTTGTTTCGTTCTACAGAGGCTTTGATGTTTTTTCCCTTATTGTGCGTAATGGGGCGACGAGCTTGCGGCTGCGAACAGCCCCAAAACATTAGAAGCACGAAGATGATCAACCGGACGTTCATTCGAAATCTTGGGTGCAATCCCGGATTGCCTTTTCCAGTTTTACGATGGTGTTTTCGATGCTTTCGTCCGATTTTCCACCGGCTGCATTTTTATGTCCTCCGCCACTGAAATATTTCCTTGCAAATTGATTTACATCGAATGACCCTTTGGATCGGAAAGACATTTTAATGATTTGTTCTTGGGTGTTTTCGATTAAAATTACGGCCAATTGAATTCCCTCAAGGCTGAGACCGTAATTGACGAAACCTTCAGTATCTCCTTTTTGGTAGTCAAAAGCGTCGAGATCGTTTTGCCGCAGGTAAGTGTAAACAGCGGGAAGCGGGTTGACGGTTTTAAGATGTTGAAGGGTTCTGCCCAAGAGTTGAAGGCGTTCGAAGCGGGCGCTGTCAAAAATATTTTGATGGATTTTGGCGTGGGCTACGCCGCGGTCAATGAGGTCTGCAACAATGCGGTGGGTAGTTGAAGAGGTAGAAGGAAAGCGAAATGAACCAGAATCTGTCATGATCCCGGTGTACAAGCATTCTGCTATTGCCGTATCAATGATCGACGCATCCCATGTGTGCAATACCGAGTAGACCATTTCGCAGGTCGATCCAATGTTGGCATCCGAATAGGTGAGGGGAGCATAATTTTCAGGACTTTGGTGATGATCAATCATGACAAAAGTAGCCTTGTGATCTACCAAAAAGTCATTGATAGGGGAGATGCGCGAGAGGGCATTAAAATCCAAGGTGAAGATCACTTCCGCTTTTTGGATCAAATCAAGGCATCTGCTTTGTTCTCTGTTAAAGAGTAAAATATTTTCTTGACCCGGCATCCATTGCAAAAACTTAGGATACTCGTTGGGAGAAATGATCACAGCATCGTGTCCTTTGGCTCGAAGAAAGTGATACAAAGCAAGGGTACTCCCCAGCGCATCTCCATCTGGATTTTTGTGCGGAAATATGACACATTGTTTAGGAGTTTGGAGCAAATGTTTGAGCGAAGTGACAAATTCATTTTTCATAACATTACAAATATATCAATCCTCAAGGGGTTGAAGAATTTTATTGGAGTGGAATATGCGATCATAAGCGATTAAAATTTTATAGCTTTGCACCAAAATAAAATTGCATGACTACAAACAGAACTTTTACAATGATTAAGCCCGATGCGGTAGAGCAGGGCAATACTGGGGCAATATTAGAAAAAATCACTGCTGCTGGTTTTCGTATTGCTGCCCTTAAAAAAACCCAATTGTCCATTTCCGAAGCTGAAGCATTCTACGCTGTGCACAAAGAGCGTCCCTTTTTTGGTGAATTGGTCGCCTTTATGACGCGCGGACCCATCGTAGCCGCGATCTTGGAAAAAGAAAATGCCGTGGAGGATTTCAGAACACTTATAGGCGCGACCAACCCTGCTGAAGCCGCAGAAGGAACCATTCGTAAGTTGTACGCCACTTCTATGGGAGAAAACGCCGTTCACGGATCAGATAGTGATGAAAATGCAGCCATCGAGGGAGCCTTTCATTTTTCGGGACGCGAAGTTTTTTAGCGTAAAACAATTTTTTTTATCTCTTCAGATCCTAGTGCATGGTTCAAATGTGCTAGGATTTTTTCTTGTCCATACCGTAGCTCTTCCGTCAAGGCCGATGAGGTAAGGACAACGTGCAATACTTCTCCTCGCAACTGGATGCTTTGGGTGTATTGAACTACATTGTGCCCCATGGTATTTTTCCAAGCTTCCTGGACACGGATTTGGTTCAGTCCTTTTTTTATTTTGGGCTGATCGGTCATGTCCTTCAAAACGTTGCGAAGAGGTTGAGGGTCGAAAGATCTTTTTTTAGCGCTCATTTAGGGTCTGTTTTTGGTGGCGTTTGTAGTGGTAGTATTTCTCTTCTTGAAAAAGCACCAAGGTGTTATCATTCAGTGTAATGATTTCTTCTTTCCACGAGGAAAGATTGTCTCGGTAGTAGATCAACCACTGACTACCTTCTTGTTCGAGGGTGAAGTAAACAACGGCGTCAGAACTCTGGTATTCCCCCATGACTTGCGGAGCCATTTTCTTTTTCCACCCTTTGTTGGATTCAACCACTTGATAGTAATCGACCAAAGGAGCCGGTTTTTTGGGTACAAATTCTTCACCATGTGCGCGGACAACGTCGATTTCCCAATAGCCGTTCAAATGATTGATATCATCAATGCTATTCTTGTCACATGAGACGACAAGGTAAGCGAAGAAAATAAAAGGGATTGTCAAAAAAGAAATTTTTTTCATTTGAGATGTTAAAGTTCAAAAATTGTGTAATCCAGTTGAGTGGTTTTTAGAGCATTGAGTGTTCTTTCTTGATGGGTGTCTGAGAGAAAGAGTTGACCAAAATGTTCGCGTTCAACCAGTTGCATAATAAAGGCGACACGCTCTTGATCTAGCTTGTCAAAAACATCATCGAAAAGCATGATGGGCGGGACGCCAAGTTTTTGTTTGATAAAATCAAATTGTGCGAGTTTCAGCGCGATCAAAAATGTTTTTTGTTGCCCTTGGCTTCCAAATTTTTTGATGGGGTGATCATGGATCAAAAAATCCAAATCTTCTTTGTGGGGACCCACGCTGGTGTATTGTAATACACGGTCTTTGTGGAGCGTTGCCGCGAGGAGTTCACCAAAATTTCCTGTCTCTAATGGACTGATATAGTCAAGGGTTACTTGCTCTGTGCCGCTAGATATACTCTCATAATGCCGTTGAAAGATGGGGACAAAATCGGCAATAAATCCTTTTCTTTTTTCATGAATTTCATGGGCCAGGGGAACAAGCGGCTCGTCATATATTTCTAAAGATTCTTTTTCAAATGTTCGGTTGGCTGCAAAATATTTCAGAAGCGCATTCCGCTGGGCAATGAGCTTGTTGTATTGGAGCAAAGCGGTAAGGTATGCACTATCGGTTTGTCCCATAATCCCATCCATAAACTTGCGTCTGGTACTGCTCCCTTCAACAATCAAATCGCGGTCAGTGGGTGAAATCATGACCAGTGGAAAGCGTCCGATGTGATCGGCAAGCTTAGCGTATACCTTCCCATTGCGCTTCAAGGTTTTTTTATGGCCCTTTTTGAGACTGCAAACAACTTTTTCCTCGGCGGCATCTGTTCCTTGGAATGTGCCTTCCAATAGAAAAAAATCTTCGCCAAAGCGAATGTTTTGGGCAGCCGACGGATTGAAATACCCTTTGCCAAAACACAAGTGATAAATGGCATCGAGCAGGTTGGATTTACCCACTCCATTCTTGCCAATAAAACAAACAATGGCGGCGTCAAAAGTGTAACTTGCCGCGTCGATGTTTTTGTAGTTGGTCAGCGTGAGCCTGGTCAATTTCATCCTGCTAAGATAAGAAACCCATAAAGGCTTTTTCGATTGACCGAAAAAGATTATTTTTGGACACTTTTAAGCATAAAATTATGGCCACATACCAAAAACGCGGAGCAAAAAAGTCTATCAGTAAGCAAGATGTTGACAACGCTCAGCAACACGAGGAAAGCACAACAGCAGAAGTTTTTGAGTCCCTTGATGTTCAGGCATCGAGAACAGAAGAATTTGTTGCAAAGAATCAGAATCTCATTCTATCGGCCATTGGGGCGATTACCGTTGTTGTTTTGGGGTATCTAGCCTATGACACCTACGTGATGACGCCTCAAAAAGCTAGCGCAGTTTCTGAATTGAACCAAGCACAATATTATTTCAATTTGGCGGTCAATCAAGATGATGCTGATATGCTGTACCAAAGAGCCATTGAAGGTGGGCAAGGAAAATACGGTTTTCAAGACATCATTGATAATTATGGCGGTACACCCGCAGCAGCTCTGGCACAATATAGCTCTGGAATGGCGTATCTTAATCTAAAAGAATATCAAAAAGCCATTGATTACCTCGAGCAATTTAGCGCCGATGATGTGTTGCTTTCTGCCTTAGCTAAAGGCGCCATTGGCGACGCACATGCTGCACTGGGGAACAACGAAAAAGCGTTGGCCAGTTACAAAGCGGCCATTGGACAAAGCGATAACAGTTTTACTACTCCCAAGTATTTATTCAAAGCTGGTTTGTTAAGCAGTTCTTTAGGTCAAAACAAAGACGCTTTGGATTATTTTAAGCGCATAGAGGAGGAGTATCCTGATGCTGTTGAAGCGCGTCAAATTGGCATTCAAATAGGTCGTTTAGCAATTCAATAACACATGGCGACTGCCAACGTCAACCTTTCTGCATTCGATCCAAAGCAAGTACCTTCGGGAAAAAACTTGTCCATAGCTTTAGTGGTGTCGTCGTGGAATAGTTCCATTACAGAAAACCTCTTTGAGGGGGCCAAGCAAACCTTGATGACCTGCGGTGTGTTGCCATCAAATATCAAGCGTTGGGACGTTCCTGGAAGTTTTGAATTGGTCTACGGTGCCAAAAAAGCACTAGAGGACCAACCGGATGCGGTGATTGTCATCGGGAGTGTTATCCAAGGAGAAACCAAGCATTTTGATTTTGTTTGTCACGGGGTGACGCAAGGCATCACCACCTTGAATCTCACAGCAAAAGCCCCTGTAATTTTTTGTGTTCTTACAGACAATACGATACAACAAGCCGAAGATCGTTCCGGTGGCCGGCACGGGAATAAAGGGGTAGAAGCAGCTGTAGCAGCACTACAAATGGCTGTATTGGGAAAAAAATAATTCTTCCCGCAGAGCTTTGTTTGCTGAAAAGCGTACTTTTATTTCAAACGCTAAGTCATGTTTAAATCCAATTTATTTAAACTCAATAAAAACCGTCGATACAACTACACCCCACGATATTATGAAGGCAAAGAGATAGAAAACCCCTACGACTTCGACTCCAAGTTTTCAAAATACAGGGACACCTACAATGCCAACGATTTTGGAAAAAAATGGCAAGAGGCGCGTTTGGAAAGTCGTCAACGTGGTAACCGTGCCGTTTCCCCATTACTTTTGGCCATTATTGCAGTATTGACATTGATATTTTTATTCATTATCGATTTTGATCTAACCATTTTTAGTCGTTCATAGCCCATGCCCGATGTTATTGCATTATTGCCAGATCATGTGGCCAATCAAATTGCTGCCGGAGAAGTTGTCCAGCGACCTGCGTCTGTTGTCAAAGAGTTACTTGAAAATGCAATTGATGCACAGGCTTCAACAATTCAGTTGATTATTCACGATGCGGGAAAACAACGCATTCAGGTAGTGGACAATGGGGTGGGTATGAGCCCAACCGATGCACGACTGGCGTTTGAGCGTCATGCAACCTCAAAAATAAAACAAGCCGATGATCTTTTTGCGCTGCACACCAAAGGCTTTAGAGGGGAGGCGCTTGCCTCCATTGCCGCCGTGGCGCAAGTTGAATTACAAACCAAACGGGTGGACGATGAGTTGGCCACAAAAATTGACATGGCTGCCAGTGAGATCGCTGATCAATCGTTTGTTGTAGGCCCAGACGGCACCTCGATGGTGGTGACCAACTTATTTTATAATGTGCCGGCACGGCGAAATTTCCTCAAGTCGAATACCGTAGAAATGCGCCATATTATCGACGAATTTCATCGCGTAGCATTGGCGCATCC
Organism: Candidatus Arcticimaribacter sp.; assembly: GCA_011526265.1. Classification (GTDB taxonomy): domain Bacteria; phylum Bacteroidota; class Bacteroidia; order Flavobacteriales; family Flavobacteriaceae; genus Arcticimaribacter. Next base: position 29,816 of record WTJN01000151.1, read on the forward strand.
TTCCATTGGATTTCAGTTGATCCAGGGAAAAACTGAACTTTTTGATTTGCCTTCCGCCACCCTAAAACGGCGAATACTTCACATTTTTGGCAGTAAACTCGAAGACAAGTTGGTGCCTGTAGACGAAGAAACACCAGTGGCCAATATTCGTGGCTTTGTGCTGAAGCCTGAAGCCGCAAGACGCACCCGCGGAATGCAATTCTTTTTTGTCAATGATCGTTTTGTGAAGAGCAGTTTTATGCATCACGCGATCAAAACAGCCTTCGACGGTTTATTGGTGGACGGGAGCCACCCAGGCTATTTTTTGGCCATTGATCTTGATCCGCAAACGATCGATATTAATATTCATCCCACAAAAACGGAGGTGAAATTTGAAAATGAACAAAGCCTATTCGCCATTTTGCGATCGACCATCAAACACAGTTTGGGTATTTTTCAAGTCGCACCCACACTAGATTTTGAACACAACCCCAATCTTGATGTTCCCTATGCGCAAAATGACCAGGTGGTGAATCGTCCACAGATCGATGTGGATCGGAATTTTAATCCCTTTAAAGATACTGCTATTCCTTCGGGCGGAAGGACAAATTCTGCACAATGGGAAGCACTGTATCAAGAAGTGGGCAGCACAGCCTCTGACGCTCCAGAATTATTTAATGGGACAGAGGAATTACCTACTGCCACCGAGGCGAAAATGTTTCAAATCATGCAGCGCTATATTGTCAGTGCTACGGGAAATGCCTTGTTACTAATCGATCAGGAACGTGCCCATCAGCGGGTGTTGTACGAATCTTTTTTGGCCAACATCACGCATTCCAATGCGGCAAGTCAACAATTGTTGTTTCCCCTTACCCTTTCTCTAACAGCTATGCAAAAAGCAAATTTCGCGACCTATCTTCCTTTTCTGAAAGAGGTAGGCTTCGATTTTGGAGGGTCCCTTTCCGAGGATTCTATCCCCGATGATGTAAGCATCATTGGCGTTCCCAGTCAATGCGATCAGAGTAAGGCCATTCATGTTTTTGAGGATTTATTTTTGACCTTGGAAAGCGATCAAATCACCGAGGCTTTTTCCCCTTCAGATTTATTGGCTAAAAGCTTGTGTAGGTCCCTCTCCATCAAGTCAGGACAATCGCTTCAAGATCCAGAACAGGCCGCATTGGTCAACAACCTTTTCGCTTGTAAAGACACGTTGGTTTCTCCATTTAATCGCAAGATTTTTGTTTCTTTGACAAAAGAAGAATTGCAGAAAAAGTTTAGCTGATGCGCGGGATTTCAGAGACAGTCAAACATCTCATCATTATCAACGGTATTTTTTTCTTCGCCTCGGGTCTGTTGGGAGGAACATTTTCCGATTTAATGGCCTTGCATTTTTACATGAATGTTTCTTTTCAGCCTTGGCAACCCTTGACACACATGTTTATGCATGGAGGGATTTACCATTTGTTTTTCAATATGCTTGGACTGTGGATGTTTGGTTCCCCCTTGGAGCAAATGTGGGGCAGACAAAAGTTTTTGTTTTATTATTTCTCCACGGGAATTGGGGCTGCTGCGCTTCAAATGGCGGCGTATGCCTACAATTTTCATTCTGGGGTAGACGCATTGCAAGCTGCTGGTTTTTCTTCGGCAGAGATACTCGATACTTTGGTGACGGGAAAGTACAATACGGCTTGGCTTGAAGTGCTTTCGCAAAGCGATATTGGGTCTTTATACTCCAGCTATATGTCTTCTATGGTGGGTGCTTCTGGAGCACTCTATGGAATCTTGGTGGCCTTTGCGTTTTCCTTTCCTGAAACACCTTTGATGCTGCTTTTCGTTCCTTTTCCGATCAAAGCCAAGTATTTTGTTCCTTTGCTGATCGTCGGGGATTTATTCTTTGGATTTTCTTCCATTTCGGTGGGACCCATAGCCCACTTTGCCCATGTTGGAGGAGCAGTCACCGGTTTTCTAATGATGTATTTTTGGAAAAAAAACCAATTCAATCAAAATCGCTGGGATTAAATGAGTGCATGGGGAGATTTGTCGCGAAGATATGCCGCCTTGACCGTGGCAGAAAAATTGATTGCCATCAATGTGGCGTTGTTTGTTTTACCATTTCTTTTCCAAACGATTGTCTACTTACTGGGTTTTCCTAGTGTTGATTTTATCACTTTCTTTGAGCTTTCCCCTCGTCTTATGCAATGGTTGGTTCATCCTTGGACCCTGATCACCTATGGTTTTTTTCATGGGTCATTTGGACACATCCTCTGGAACATGCTCTTGTTTTATTCAGCAGCACAGATTTTTTTGAATCTCTTTCACGCCACGCGTTTAATCAATCTTTATTTTACTGGTATTTTTGCCGGAGGGATTATATTTCTCGTCAGTTATGCTCTTTTTCCAGTCTTTGAAGGACGCTATCCCGCCCTCATTGGATCCTCTGCAGGGGTTATGGCCGTCCTGATTTTTTGCTGCACCTACTCTCCACAGCAAGTGGTGCGCGTTCTTTTTTTCAACATCAAATTGCAATACATCGGTATTGCTTTGGTACTCTTTGATGTGGTGCAAATCCCTGCGGGAAATGCCGGTGGACATCTCGCCCATTTGGGGGGGGCACTGATGGGTTTTTTAACTGCACGAGCCTATCTGAACGGTACTCGTGACTATACGCTTAACTTTTCTGGCTTGGCCGATTATATTGCCACATTCAGATCGTCCATGCCGCTCAAAACCGTCTATCGGGCGTCGAAAAACGAAAAGTCCAAGCCAAGGAATACGACCACAGATCAAGCCAAAATTGACGACATCCTTGACAAGATTAGCGCCTCAGGCTATGATAGTTTGACGCAACAAGAAAAAGAATTTTTATTTAAAGCAGGAAAAAAATAGTAAAGCCCCTTTCATGAAACTCTCCTTTTTCGAAAGAATACTCTTTTATGTCAATTTTATTACTTTGATCCTCCAGTTGATGTTGATGGGGTCTATTCCCTCGATATTTGGTTTCTCAATGCTTCATCTTTTTGTTCCCTTGGTTGTGCTCTTCAACTTGTTGTTTTTTCTGTATTGGTTGCTGCAAATGAAATGGCCTTTTTTGCTTTTCATGGGCGCTTTTCTTCTGGGATATGGTGAGTGGGATTTGTTGTATCAGTTCCCAAAAACAGAAGTGCATAAAAGTGGATCAACCATAGCGGTGATGAGTTATAACGTGCGTCTTTTTAATCAGTACCGCTGGATTGATCGTGCCGATATTCCCGAACAAATCGAGCAACTCATTCAGGAACAACAACCTGATGTTATTTGTTTTCAAGAATTTTCAAAAACAGAAGCACCCCGTTTGGAAAACTATGAATATAAGTATATTCAACCCAGTCGTGAGATGGGAAAATCTCCCCTTGCTATCTATTCAAAATTTCCCATTTTAGATCAGGGGTATATCGATTTTGAGGCATCGACCAACAGTGGTGCATATGTCGATGTTCGTTTTCAGCAAAAGCGTTTACGTATATACAATCTTCACTTTGAGTCCTTTCGAATCAATGCTGAAGACAGCCTGTTTTCGAATCCAAACTCTGAAGCATTGCAAATAAAATTTGATGAAGTTTTCCGCAAACAATTGGGTCAAACCGAACGATTTCATGCGGTGGAGAAGATGAACGATATTCCTTCGATCGTCTGCACGGATTTGAACAACACGCAGTTTTCTAAAACTTATCGAGCCATGCGTAAAGGCCGAAATGATGCTTTTGTAGCGGCAGGTAAAGGATTGGGGGAAACCTTTTATTTTTCATCTTTTCCTCTGCGTATTGATTTTATATTTAGTCCAATGCAAATGAAGGTCAACTCGTTTGATGTCATCAAACAAACCTATTCCGATCATTTCCCTATCATTACCACCTTGGGGTGGAACTAAGTCAAATGATTCAAGTATTGTTTTGCTTCTGGCCCTAAATTGAAGAATAGGTCGACACAGCTCAGCGAAGAAATAAACCCGTGTTTGTTGTCAAATGTTTGTGGATAATTGGGGTATTCTTTTGGGGTAGATTTGGCATCCAACAGTTGTTTTTCTTCCTTGCTCAAAGGGGTGTATTCTTTTGCCATGGTCATTGAAAAAGGCTCATCTAACCAGCGATAAAACAAGTCGATAAAGGCGAGGTTCATTTCCATGAGTCCTTGGTGATTTTGCTGGTACACTTCGGATAGCTCATCTTCATAGAATTCAAAATAAGGGGAGGAGCGGTAGGCTGCTTCAAGCGACTTCCAATGATTTTTTTGCCAATTATCGGCATAGTGAATTTTCATTTCCAGATCCGTTTGCCGTTGCCCGTTGCTGTTGTGCATGACAGGAACAGTCAGGTTTAAACGTCCATTCGCGCCATAAATCGTGCAGCGATTGCGATAGGTTTGTTTTTCATAATGACTATGCAAACAACATTCAAGGGTCTCGCTATTGCGTAGTGCTGCGAGGTATCCTACGGCGGGTAGATAGGCGGGAATGAATTTCATTTAAGCGGTTGTGTTTTTCCTTTTTCGAATAAAACTCACGATCTGCCAAAGGACTACAACAACCATAAAATAGGGGAAGAATGAAATGGGTTTTCCTTCACCCTTTACTGTGGTCATGATTCGATCCCAACGAATGCGCCAGTTTCGAATACCATCATTGATGCCTTCAATACTGAACCAAATGAACACAGGTTTCCCAACAATGTGATTTTCTGGCACAAACCCCCAGTAACGACTATCTTCCGATTTGTGACGATTGTCCCCCATCATCCAGTAGTAATCTTGAGTAAAAGTGTACTGATCGGTGGGCTGATCGTTTACTATGATTTGCCCTTGTTGTAGGGCTAGGGAATTACCTTCATATTCTCTAATGATCCGTTTGTAAAGCGGAAGATTTTCAGGGGTAAGGGTGATGGTGGTTCCTGCTTTAGGAAGCACGATGGGGCCAAAATTGTCTTCGTTCCATGCATAGGGGAGTGCGTTGGGGAACAAGCTTGTATTGGGAGTCTGTCGAGAATTGACCTTGCGAACCAAACTATCGAAGAGGCTTTTGTTTCTTAATTCGTTAGCCTCTGCGATAGTGAGCGTTAGCTCTTTTTTGGTTTCGAGTAATTCGCTAATGCGGAGACCTTGTTGTGCCACGACCTTGCTCGGAATACCTGCAGGAGGTGTGATGACAATAAAGTTATCGAGGTCGTTATTCAATCGACCGTGAATGTAGGGAAGAATGGCATCATAGCGTTCTTGGGTAATGTTTTCAATGCGATATTTGCGCACAAAATCTTTTACCCCAATTTTTTGAAGCATTCTTGAGGACACCCCTTTTTTGTTGTATCCATAATGAATGTATTGTGTTTTTGCACGCTCGGGTAAATCGGTTTGTTTTCCATCAATATGAACAAAACCGTCAATGATTTGAAGGGTGTCTCCCGGAATACCGACACAACGCTTGACGTAGTTCGATTTTTTGTCGATGGGTTTTCTCACTCCTTTTTCACGGACAAAAAAGCGACGAACAGTATCTGCCGGCCAACTGAATACAACAATCTCATTGCGTTCTATTTTTTGAAATCCGGGCAAACGAAAGTAGGGGAGTTGTGGAAAATCGATGTAGGATTTTGTGCCCACAACGGGTAAAGTGTCGTGTACCATTGGGAACGCCACCGCTGTCGTTGGCGTGCGTGCACCGTAGTGAAATTTACTGACAAAAAGAAAGTCACCGATCATCAGGGTTTTTTCTAGCGACCCGGTGGGAATAATGTAGGGCTGAATAAAATAGTTGTGTACCAGCGTGGCTGCAATAATGGCAAAGAGCATGGCATTGATCCATTCCCCAAAAGCGGTTCGGGGTTGGAGGCTCCTATCGGCTTGATAACTCACCTTATCGCTGTAGTTGATGGTATAGGTGTATACCCCAAAAGTCAACAATCCAAGGGCCGTGTCTAGGGGGCTGTTTTTACCAAAACTTCGCAAGGTTTCGATCCATACCACGGGAAACATCATCAAGTTGATCACAGGAATAAAAAGAAGGACAACCCACCACCGTGGTCGGCGAATAATGTCCATTAAAATGATAGCATTGTATACAGGGATCAAGGCTTGCCACCATTTTTTACCGGCTTTTTGGTACAGTCTCCAGGTGCCGGCGAAATGCACCAACTGAACCACAGCAAAGAAAATAAACCATTGAATGAGTGTCATTTGATTGGGATTATAGATTTAAAACGTCGTTCATGGAAAAAATTCCATTTTTTCCATTGAGCCATTCTGCGGCAATGACTGCACCAAACGCAAAGCCTTCTCGTGAATGTGCTTTGTGTTCAATGTGGAGTTCGTCAATTTTAGAGGAATAGGTAATGCGGTGTGTGCCGGGGACCTCGCCCTCGCGATGTGCCACGATTTGGAGTCCCTTTTCATCGTCTTTGTTCATGGTCCAACGAGGAAGTGAAGGGTCATTTTTACAAATCCCTTCGGCAAGACTAATGGCTGTTCCGCTGGGTGCATCTAGTTTGTGAATGTGATGTGTTTCTTCGAGCAAGGGGGTGTAGGTTTCTCGATGATTTTTCATCAACTGCGCCAATTTTTCATTGAGTTGAAAAAAAAGATTGACGCCTATGCTAAAGTTGGAGGCATATAAAAACCCACAATTTTTTGCACTGCAATACGCATGGATTTCGGCTTGTTGATCCAGCCAACCTGTGGTTCCGCATACGACAGGTACTCCAGCATCAAAGCACAACTTTAGATTGGCTACTGCAGCATCAGGTACACTGAAATTGATCGCTACTTCCGCTTTAGAAAGGTCTCCTGTGGTTGTTTCTTTGTCCAAGATAAAGGCGATGTCATGGCCGCGCTCTCGGGCAATTTTTTCAATGGCCTTCCCCATTCTTCCGTATCCTATAAGTGCAATATTCATGGACTAAAATTTTATTTGAAAAGCCAAACCCACCGATGGATCTGACATGATATTTTCTTGATTGAGGTAGGGCTGAAAGGTCAAATTATCGTCAACGTTAAATTGAAGTAAATGCGCACCCACATTGGCGTCGAGGACGTTGAGTAAATAAATTCCTACAAACCAGAGGATAGAAAGGTCGCGGTAGTTTTCGTGAAATTCCATCCCTTTGACCAATTGATCTGTTCGGGGGATTCTACTGGTCCACTCATCGGAGAAATCCCCGCGTATGCGTTGTTTGTATGCCGCTCTGTACTTTTTCATTTCCCGATTTTGGAAATTATAATAGTAGAGCGAAACCCCCAATCCTCCGTAGATGAAGGGTAAGGTCCAGTAGCGTCGTGTGTGAATTTGGCCAAGCCCGGGAATAACGGCTGAATAAAACGCCGCTCTCGATGGTGTGAGCGGATCGATTTTAATCCGTTGACGTCGGGGTAGACTGTCCAAATAGTCACGGCTTTGGGCTTGGCTGGTAGTGCTCGCCAAAACACATAAAAAAAAGAGGATAAAACGGGTTTTAATCGTCACTTTTAATGAGCTTTTTTAGACGGCTAAAATCTTGTTGTGAGGAAAAAGGAATTTGGATGACTCCTTGTCCTTCAGCATTGAATTTGACTTTTACTTCTGTGTCAAGATAGGCGGCAAACTCTTGTTCAGCTTCGGCAATGAAGGGAGGGATGTGTACCGTGGTTTTCTCTTTCGTCGGAGACTTTATAGCCTTGACAAGGGCCTCAGTTTTTCGGACACTCAAGTCTCCTTTGATGACTTTTTGATAGAGATCGAGTTGTTCTTCGCGGTCTTCGATGTTGATTAATGCACGACCGTGCCCCATGCTCAAAAAACCGTCGCGCATCCCCGTTTGAACAATAGGGTCAAGTTTTAATAGGCGCATGTAGTTGGCAATGGTCGATCTTTTTTTACCCACTCGCTGACTGAGTTGTTCTTGTGTGAGTTGAATTTCCTCAATCAGTCGTTGATAGGACAGGCCAATTTCAATGGGGTCGAGATCTTGTCTTTGGATGTTTTCTACCAAAGCCATCTCGAGTGACTCTTGGTCGTTGGCGATGCGCACATAGGCAGGAACCGTGGCCAATCCAACCATCTTGGCTGCGCGGTAGCGGCGTTCACCAGAGACCAATTGAAAGGCATTGAAACCTGTCTTGCGCACGGTAATGGGTTGAATGATCCCCAACTCTTGAATGGAGCCCGCCAATTCTTTTAAGGCATCTTCGTTGAATTGGGTACGGGGTTGAAATGGATTGACCTCGATTTGTTCAATTGCCAATTCAATCACATTCCCAACAACTTGTTCTGCGTTTTTGTCTTGTGCCGATTGTATGTCGTTTTCGGGATCCTGTAAAAGGGCGGAAAGCCCTCGACCCAACGCAGGTTTTTTTCCAGATTTTGCCATATTATTTATTTTTCTTTAAAACCTCTTCTGCCAAGCTTAAGTAATTTTGAGCTCCCTTACTGGTAGCGTCATATTGAATGATGTTTTCTCCGTAACTCGGAGCTTCACTCAGTCGAATATTGCGCTGGATAATGGTGTTGAAAACCATATCGCCAAAGTGTTTTTTCACTTCCTCCACGACCTGGTTAGATAGGCGAAGACGAGCATCGTACATGGTCAGGAGTAATCCTTCAATGTCGAGGGTTTTGTTGTGTAATTTTTGAACGCTCTTGATGGTATTGAGCAGCTTGCCTAGTCCTTCAAGGGCAAAATATTCGCACTGTATGGGAATGACAATCGCATCAGCAGCTGTGAGTGCATTCAACGTAATAAGTCCTAACGAGGGGGCGCAATCAATGAGTATAAAATCGTAGTCTTCACGCACATTTTGCAAGGCTTTTTTCAGCATGTATTCTCGTTCTGCCTTGTCAACAAGTTCAATTTCAATCGCTACAAGGTCGATGTGTGAAGGAATGAGGTCTAAATGAGGAACATTGGTTGGTAGAATGGTTTCCTCGGCGTTGGCGGTATGCTCCAATAATTCGTAGGTGCCTGCTTTTTTTTCTTCAACTGCAATGCCAAGTCCAGATGTTGCATTGGCTTGCGGGTCTGCATCAATAAGTAGGATTTTCTTTTCCAGGACTGCTAGTGCCGAAGCAAGATTCACGGCCGTGGTGGTTTTCCCCACGCCGCCTTTTTGGTTAGCAATCGCAATAACTTTACCCATAGGTTCGATTTATCGACTAAAAGTACAATTTATTCGGGGCTCAAGACAAGGTTTTAAATGGCCTTTTTTCATAATTAACGATTTTTTAGCCTTTATTCTTCAACAATAAATAAGGTTTCATTTTTTTTCTTGTGCCCAAAGGTTTCTCGGGCAAATTTTTCAAGGCTATCCTCGTTTTGTAATTGCTCAATGGCGATTTTATCCTTTTCAATGGCTTGGTTGAGTTGTCTTTTCCGCCCCTCCAATTGGTCAATCTCCGCATCCAGTTCCCGATGAATCAACCAAGAATGGGTGTCAAAAAAAAGGATCCAGACAAGAAAGAGAATCCCTGTTGAAATATAAATAATGTTGTAGGTGTATTTGGGTTGAAAAAGCGACTTCCAATTCATTTTAGGGCTGTGTATTTTGGATTTCTTTGGCAGTAAATACATGCTCGCTAGTATTCCCCCATTGCCGGTAGATGTAATTTAATACATCGGCGATTTCTTCCTCGTCAAGTCCTTGGGTGGTCATTTGTCCGTTGTATGTTTTTCCGTTGACTTTTATAGGGCCAGAGAGACCGTACTTGAGCGCTCGAATGGTGCTTTGACGGTTGTCCAAATAGTCCGATTTGGCCAAGGGTGGGAACGTGTTTTCGACCCCCATGCCATTGGGGAGGTGACATTGAACACAAAAGTCCTGATAGATTTCTTGCCCATCTGCAATGCTATCGGACAGTGGTTTGGTTTGATACAGAAAAAGGGAGGATGCCATAACGATCGTGGCAACTAGACTTAAAATTATTTTCATTTTATAGAGGTTTGATCCGGGACAATTTTAAGGATTCCTTTCCCTTCAACGCCCACGTAGAGATAGCCGTCTGGTCCTTGTTTCACATTGCGAACTCGCCCGATGGAATCCAAGACTTTGTGCCGTTCAACAACCCGATTGTTTTTGAGGACAAGTCGTTCGAGGTATTGAAATTTCAAGGACCCTACGAACAATTGATCTTTCCACTCCGGGTAGATATCAGAGGTAGAGAATGCCATTCCTGAAGGAGCGATGGAGGGCACCCAATAATAGAAGGGTTGTTCCATGCCTTGTTTTTCTGTTTCACTGGTGATAGGGGTGCCGCTGTAGTTTATTCCATAGGTGATGATAGGCCACCCGTAATTTTTCCCTTTGCGAATGACGTTAATTTCATCTCCACCTTTTGGGCCGTGTTCGTGGACCCAAATTTTTCCTGTTTTGGGGTGGGTTAGCATCCCTTGAGGGTTGCGGTGCCCATAGCTAAAGATCGCTTTTTTTTGCCCAGGCTGTTCTACAAAGGGATTGTCTTTTGGGATAGAGCCATCCAGGTGAAGGCGATAGATTTTACCGGCATCTCGGGTGATGTCTTGTGGATTTTGTTCACGATTTCCTCGGTCACCAATCGAAAAATAAAGATGTCTTTCTTGATCAAAAGCAATCCGTGATCCCCAATGTTGCCCTTTTTTTGTGTTCCCTTGCCCTTTGTATAAAAGGGTGACGTTTTCGAGTTTGTGTCCGCTAAGTTGGGCGCGATACAGTGCGGTATGTCCGCCTTTTTCCTCACCTAAAGGCGAGCTCAAGGTCAGGTAGATGTGTTTCGTTTCGGTATAATTGGGTGAAATGGCGACATCCAAAAGTCCTCCTTGACCTCGTACATAGACGGGTGGGACTCCTTCGATTGCTTTTTTGATTCCTTGGGTTACCCTGTAAAGTACACCTGATTTTTCGGTCACCAGGAGTTCATCGTTGGGTAAAAAGGCCATTCCCCAAGGGATTGGGATCTCATCAACTACTGTGGTGTAGTGGTAGTTGATATTTTTTTCTTCTTGAATAGCAGGCCCATGTGGTTGGGCTTGACAACCTCCAAAAAAAAAGAATAGAAGGTAAAAAGGGGTCAAGGAATAAAAAGGGATAGGCATTGTTTTCATCGAAATAAATGTACAAAAACCCTACAAAAAAACCACTCCGAGGAGTGGTTATAAGGAGTTGATTAGAGTCGGGATGACAGGATTTGAACCTGCGACCCCACGCACCCCATGCGTGTGCGC
>WTJN01000118.1 GCA_011526265.1 Candidatus Arcticimaribacter sp.
ACCAAGGCGTTTAACACCTGTGATCGCTCTGTTTCTGGTAAATCATCATAAATTGTGGTCACATTTGATCTTTGTGAAAATGCAAAAAACGCGACAACTACGGCGATAATCAACGCAGCAATTACAATTGGCATCGCTTTGCTAACGGCAGGAGAATTCGACAGTCCGAGAATGCGTGAGAAAGCATTCTCGCCTGAGCTGCTAAAGTTAAGATTTTCACGCACGTCATTTGCACGAACGTTTTGTATTCTATTTGTGGCTGTATCTGTCATCATATTTTTTCTTATTAAACGGGCATATTCATAATGTCTTTGTAGGCACTAAGTGCTTTGTTTCTGACATTAAGTGTCATCTGAAACCCTAATGACGAAACTTGTTGCGCGACCATTACCTTTGAAAGATCACTTTCGACACCCAGTTCGTAGTTCTTTGCCAATTCTGCTGCGTCACTTTGTGCCGACGCAACATCATTCATGCCGTCTTGTAATCTTTCTAAGAAACTTGTTTCGCTCTGTGTGGATGAAACAGCTTTAGGATCAACATTTTGCGTTGTTTGCCCATGTTGAATTAGCATACTATGCAGTGATTTGACTTCCATTTTATCCCGCCACTTGTAGCTGTCGGTCCGCAATTACATCGAACGCGGTCTTTGATATCTCTGGTGAAATTAGGATGCTTGCATCGTCTAAGTTTGACGTGTCTGTCAGCACTAATGCTCTTTGAATGACGTTCTCAAGTTCGCGTACATTCCCTGGCCAGTCATGTTGAATGAGTAACTTGGCGGCTTCTTCTGTCAATATGAAATCATGTTCCAAATCAGTACTATGTTTCCGGATCAGTTTGGTGGCGATCGGAATAATATCACCAGGTCGATCCTTAAGTGGTGCCTTAAAAACCGGAAATACGTTCAAGCGATAGTAAAGATCTTCCCGAAAATCCCCCTGACGGACCTGCTCCTGCATGTCACGATTAGTTGTGGCAATGATCCTAACGTCCACTTCAATCTCTTTACTGCTGCCAAGTGGAACAACAGATTTTTCTTGTATGACACGCAGTATTTTGGCCTGAAGAGCAAGAGGCATTTCAGAGATTTCATCTAATAGTATCGTGCCACCATGAGCAGCCCGAAACATTCCTGCATTAGATGTAGATGCTCCTGTAAAAGAGCCTTTCTCATGTCCGAATAATACTGCTTCGAGCATATTTTCCGGAATAGCGGCACAATTAATTGCAACGAAGCTTTCGTCTTTGCGGTTGCTATTATGGTGTATAAACCTTGCAAGAAGTTCTTTACCACTTCCTGATGGGCCGTTAATTAGCACTGTAACATTCTTGGCTGCAATTCGCTTTGATAAGCGCAACAATTTCGTGCTGACTTCATCTCCGAAGGTATATCCGAAAGTATGTTCCGTTAAATAGTCTGAGATTATAGAAGATGTGATCTGATCATTATCTGCGTGCGAAGGCAGGCGTATTACGATGTGCCTTCCAGCAAGCTTTTTCTCTACTTGGAACGTATCTGATCCAAAATCAATCTCTACGATCTTATATATTTTTGATTGTTTCACTATCTGCAAAAATCTGTCGTGCCCGCCTACATCGCGGACATCAGAAGATGAAATGGCGATAATACCATTAGGCTGTAGCGTGTCTAAATTTTGCTCAACGTTTATAGTTTCTACATGTACATCTGCATTGGTAATCAAAGACATGACCAACGACGCGCGCTCATTTATAGTGTTGGTTAGATAAACTGTCTGCATTTGTTTCCCCCAAGTCGCTAGAATGAAGCAAACCGCATGCCAATTAATTATTATTGTTAAATTACAGTTATTTATATACCTTTTAATCGGCTGACTAAATTTCTTTTAGGGGTGTCAATTTTTCGACAAATGATTTTTCTAAACAATTTTGAGACGTTGCCGTTTCAAATTGTATAGGGAATTTGGAGAGAGACATGAACTTTGCACTTGTTCGAAATCAGTATGCACAGACGCAACATCAAAGCGATCTTGCATTGGACAATCCCCATGGGCGGATCACGCGAGTTTTTCAAAGTTTGTTGTTAGATCTTAACGTTTTAGCTGGTGACTATCCAGAGATACGAGCGAATAAATCAAGAAGTAAAGCTCTTACGGCGATCTATATTTTGCAAGAAAGTTTAGATTTTGAGCAGAACCAAGAATTATCACAAAATCTATACTCACTTTATGAATTTATGCGGGTATCTATTTTGAATTACCGCGAAAAGCCTTATGATATCAGCACGTCTCGCGATATCACCTCAGAATTGTTGGCCAGTTGGGCTGAATTGGCTTCTGACGGCTAGGCGATCAGATCCACCTGACCAGTGCTTATTTTATTGGCGCTCCAACTTGTACTAACCCTTAAATAGCGACTTCTTGCTTGGTCGTGCACATAGAATGGCGAAAAAGCGTTTTTTGCTTGAAGGCTATTTTCGCTAGATATGGCGCTGGGCGCAAGAACTGGACTTCGAATTTGGGATACAAACTCGTTTTTCATCACACCAGTGTCTTTGATATTATCAAAATAACGCAATGAAGAAGCAGGTGTATGTCTGGCGTTTTTCAACTCAAACAGTTGCCTTGACCGTAAATCACCCAAAACGGATACGTTATTTTCAACACTAAGCATGCCCTACGATACTTGTGTTTCCATTAAATTAAAAGATTTAAGTATCGTGAGATCAGAATTGTCATTTTCACAACGTGGGCGCTGCCCGCGACATTCGTATTAACTCTTTTGTATTTGTTTGGCTATGATGCGAAGTTTATGCAGCACTTATCAAAAAATGAACGTCAAAACCTGTATTTACTCAGTTTAAATGGGTTTTTATGTATCGCTAAAATGGGGCACGATATTCTTTAATAAATACAAGAACATCTGATAACGATACTATCAAAAATTAACGCAATATCTGAGACAATCAAAGTATTAGAACATTGTTGTCGATGCTTTGTGTGGAATTTATGAACTTGAGTCGTAGTAAATGTGGTAAGTGGTCGATGCCTAAAAGTGGCGGGCTCCCATTGAATTGATTTGACTCAAATTACCCAACTCCTGCGTGGGCCAGTATCAATATGAATAAAATTGGGGTAGAGACCTACGCCGCCTTTGCTAATACCCCGGGCCAGTTCGTATAATTGATCCATAGGAAATCCATCAATGTAAAAATCAATCGCTTTTCCGACAGTGTGCAAAGAGTTTACC
>WTJN01000144.1:0-9478 GCA_011526265.1 Candidatus Arcticimaribacter sp.
GTTCATAGGAAGCACCTATTTGTTTGGCATCTATATCGATCGTTTTTCCACCTACAATCAACTCTACGGTTCCATTGGGGCGTTGTTGATTTTTATGCTCTATACCTGGATCAACGCCGTTTTGTTGTTGCTGGGCTTTGAGCTCAATGCCACCATTCGCCGATTAAAAACACAACAAAAGTAGGCCCTATTCATGCAGTTTTTTATCGATGTTGTTTTGCCGTTGCCCTTGCCCAAAGCTTTCACATACTGGGTGAGTGAAGAGGAATTTGAATTTTTATCTCTGGGACACCGCGTGGGGGTTCCCTTTGGGAAAAATAAATTGTATACCGGCATCGTTGTCAAAAAACATCGTGTTTCCCCACAAACCTATACGCCCAAGACCATCGCCGTCATTCTTGACGAAACCCCGCTGGTAACCCCCGCCCAACTTCTTTTTTGGGAGTGGATGTCGAGCTATTATTTATGCAGTTTGGGCAGTATTTTGCGCGCTGCATTGCCGGGGGCATTGCTTTTGTCGAGCGAAACGTTCATTGCCAAAAATCTTGAAGTGGAGGTTGATGAAGCCGCATTGAGTGATAAAGCGTTTTTGATCATGGAGGCGTTGGAAAATACCGACTTGCGCATCGAAGAAGTGCAAGCCATTGTGGACAACAAAAAAGTGTTCCCCCTGATCAATGCCTTGGCGGAAAAGGGGTATGTGCAGGTGCTTCAAAGCCTACGCGAGAAATATATTCCCAAGAAACACCGCTATTTTCGTCTTGCTCCACAGCACACAAGCGAAGCAGCTTTGCAGGAATTATTCCAAAAGTTGCATCGAGCGCCCAAGCAAAGTCAATTGTTACTGGCCTTGTGCCAGATTGCTCCCGAGCACGCATGGGTCCGCATGGGAAATTTGAAAAAGCACGCCCCCGTCAATAGCACACTGCTGCGTACCCTGTGCGACAAAGGGATTTTAGAAGAATGCCTCGTCCAAGAAGACCGTATGTTGCTTCCCCCTGTTGCCACAACCCAGCCCCCAACATTGTCTCCAGCACAAGCCAATGCCAAGCAGTCCATTGAAAACCAATGGAAAGAAAAGGCAGTTGTTTTGTTAGAGGGTGTAACCTCTTCGGGAAAAACAGCCGTATATTTTGAACTTATCGCACAGCAAATTGGGTTGGGAAATCAAGTGTTGTACTTGTTGCCAGAGATTTCCCTCACGGCCCAAATGGTGCAACGACTGCAAAAGCGTTTTGGGGATAAAGTCACAGTTTTTCATTCGCGATTTTCGGTGCATGAGCGGGTAGAAGTTTGGCATAAAATTTTGAACAATGCTGCCGAAGCCCGGGTGATCATTGGCGCGCGATCGGGACTTTTTCTTCCTTTTCAACATTTGGGTCTAATCATTGTCGATGAGGAACACGAAACCTCTTTTAAGCAGTTTGACCCTGCGCCGCGCTACCACGCACGCGATGCAGCCATTGTGCTGGCACAGCAATTGGGTTGTCGATTGCTATTGGGGTCTGCAACACCCTCTGTCGAAAGTCGTTTCAACGCACAAGAGGGGAAATACGGCTATGTCACCATGAAGCAGCGCTTTGGACCAGCAATTCCCCCCACCATCTTGCCAGTGGATCTCAAAGAAGCTTACAAGCGAAAAAGCATGAAAGGACCTTTTTCTCCTGCGCTTTTCGACAGTATTGCCGCCACCTTGGAAGCCGGGGAAAAGGTGATCCTTTTTCAAAACCGTCGGGGATACGCCCCTTTGTTGGAATGCCATAGCTGTGGACACATTCCCCAATGCACCAATTGTGATGTGTCATTGACCTACCATCAATCCAATCAGCAATTGTGTTGTCATTACTGCGGCTATTCCATTGCAAAACCTATTCGATGTGCGGTCTGTCAATCCAGCGATTTGGCCGTAAAAGGCACAGGAACACAACAGATTGAAGAGCAAGTTCAGACTTATTTCCCCGCAGCGAAAGTAGCGCGGATGGATTGGGACACCACCCGAGGGAAACGCGCTTTTGAGCAGATCATTGATCAATTTGATCGTGGGGAGGTCAACGTTTTGGTGGGAACACAAATGGTGACCAAAGGACTCGATTTTAAAAAGGTAGGTTTGGTGGGGGTGATTCAAGCCGATGCCTTGTTGTACTATCCTGATTTTCGGGCGCATGAGCGTGCTTTTCAAATCCTTACGCAAGTGGCAGGTAGGGCCGGTAGAACAGCGGGAAAAAGCAAAGTAATGATTCAAAGTTACAGTCCCTCGCATCCTGTGCTTCAGCAAGTGGTGAACAACAACTATGCGGCACTTTTTGAGAAAGAATTGAACGAACGCCGAACGTTTGACTACCCGCCTTTTTATCGGGTGATTCGACTCACGATCAAAGCCCGCGATTATTCGCGTGTGGACCAAGCAGCGCAATGGTTGGGTCAACTGTTACATCAACAACTCGACGTGCCCATTTTGGGTCCAGTCGATCCTATTGTTCCACGCATTCGCAACTTGTATCTCAAACAACTCATGATTAAGTTCCCGGCCCGAGGAGCCCGGCAAACGGTCAAAGGTGTTATTGTACGATCATTAAAAAGTTTTGAGGCCGTTGGTGCTTTTCGGTCGGTAAAAGTCAATGTCGATGTCGACCCGGTCTAAACACTGGTCAGTTGTATTTTGAACGCCTCTTTTTTAAAGCGACTCAACGGGAATTTTAGCGCACCCATCGCCACCTCTTGCCCTTTGTATTGGGTGACCTTGGTGAGGTTGATAATATACGACTTGTGAATTCTAAAGAATGACTCCTTGGGCAGTAGGCTTTCGACTTTTTTCATGGACATTAAAACAACAAACTTTTTGCGTGAAGTAACAATGCGAATGTAATCGCCCATGGCCTCAATGTATTGAATATTATCATGGAGGATTCTTTCATTCATTAGGTTGCACCGTACCTCGATATAGTTATCGGGTAGTCCAAGAAGTCCTTTCTCCTTTTGGTAGCGAAGATTGTTCAATCGATATTTCGTGATGGCCCAGCGGTCTGGTTTAAACGGTTTGGGTAAAAAATCAAAAACCCCCCATTCAAAACCATTCACGGCATCTTTTTGTCTTCCAGAGTGGAGGATAACCTTGGTGGTTTGGGGTAATTTTTGAATGAACTTTTTGGCCGATCCCTGTTTAAAGTTTGGATCCATAATAATCACGTCAACGGATTGGAGTTGGACAAAGTCCTTGGCTTTTTCTAAGGTATTAAATGTGCCCTGAAAAATAAAGGCTTTGTCTTTAGAAAGATGCTGTTCAACCGTGGTTGCGTGCTGCTGGTTTTCGTCAATAATGATATAGTTGTATGACATGCGGTGGGGCATTTATGTCAAATATACACAATCACAGAAAAAAAATAAATTTTTTGTGGGGTTCCATACTTTTTACTTTATTTTTGCAATCTTAATTTTTAGTATTTATGAACCATTACGAAACTGTTTTCATTTTGAATCCCGTTTTATCTGAAGATCAGATAAAGGAAGCAGTTAAGAAATTTGAAAGTCTCTTGAGCGAACAAGGGGCCAAATTTGTTAACAAAGAAGATTGGGGGCTTAAGAAGCTTGCTTACCCCATTCAAAACAAGAAAAGTGGATTTTACCACTTACTCGAATACACCGTTGCCGGTGAAGCCATCGATCCACTAGAAGTGGCTTTCCGTCGTGACGAGCGCGTGATGCGCTACTTGACTGTGAAACTCGACAAGCACGCCATTGCTTGGGCCGAGAAACGCGCAAAGAAATTAAAAGCCAACGCTAACGCCTAATTGTCATGTCAAAAATAGAAGAACAATCGAAAGGGAGAAAAGAAGGAGAAATCCGTTATTTAACTCCCCTCAATATTGAGACAAACACTAAGAAAAAATACTGTCGTTTTAAGCGTTCAGGAATTAAATATGTAGACTATAAAGATGCCGACTTCTTGTTGAATTTTGTCAATGAGCAGGGGAAACTTTTACCCCGTCGATTGACTGGAACGTCTTTAAAGTACCAGCGCAAAGTTTCTGTTGCTGTTAAACGCGCACGCCATTTGGCCTTAATGCCTTACGTGGCCGATATGTTAAAATAATACACTTAGATCATGGAACTTATACTCAGAGAAGATGTACAAAACCTTGGATTTAAGGATGACATCGTAACCGTAAAAAATGGCTATGGACGCAACTTTTTGATCCCACAAGGGAAAGCAGTCCTAGCCACCAGCTCAGCCCGTAAAGTATTGGCAGAGAACTTAAAACAACGTGCTTTTAAAGAGCAAAAAATGATTGATGATGCCAACGCCCAAGCCAAGGCATTGTTGGCCTTAGAGATTAAATTACCCTCTAAAGTAGGATCGGGAGACAAATTGTTTGGATCCATCGGATCGCAAGACCTCGCCGATGCTTATAGCAAGGGTGGACAGGAAATTGACAAAAAATTCATTTCACTTCCCGGACGTACCATCAAGCGATTGGGGAGCTATGAAGCAACCATTCGCTTACACCGCGAAGTGGTGATTCAGGCACCGTTTGAAATTGTTCCTGAGAAAGCCTAAGTCAATCCGACAAAACCTTAAACCTCACTTCATGTGAGGTTTTTTTTTACTATGAAGTACCATCGATTAACTACAGCACAATTTGAAGCATTGCATCGGGAGTTTGCCACCTACCTTGCGGCTCTTTCCATTGACAAGAAAAGCTGGGACACCATCAAGGCCGAGCAACCCGATGAAGTCGAGAAGTATTTGGATCAGTTTTCCGATTTGGTCTGGGAAGATGTGTTGTCAAAACCGTTGTATTTGGAGCATTTAAGCCCCAACCATTTTTTTATTTTTGAGTGCCTGGAATCGGAAATGCACTTGATTGCAGTTAAGATCAATGCGGTGGAAAAAGATTTAACCACGGCAGAAGGGTGGGAGTGGTTTTTACATCACATTCACGACGAAAAAGTGACTTTTTATCGCTCTACCAAATCCTATGATCACGACCGAAAAGAAGAACTCTACGGCATGATCCTCAAAGGAGCCCAGATGAGCGAAGAGGATCGCTATAAAAGTATTGCTGATTTTTTAGGCTAGCCTTAAATTGCAGATATTTGCAATAGATTAAAGAATCCACCTGTATGAAACCTTCCATCGCCAAAGGAACCCGTGACTTTTCGCCCGCGCAAGTAGCGCAACGCAATTATCTCAAGTCTGTGCTTCAATCCTCGTTTGAGCGGTTTGGATTCCAACCCATAGAAACGCCTTCTTTTGAAAAGTCGGCCACCCTACTTGGGAAATATGGCGAAGAGGGAGACCGGTTGATCTTTAAAATCCTTTCCAACGGGGAAAAGCTTAAAAAAGCAGATGTCACGGCGCTTACAGCAGGACAATTGGGGCAGTTTTCCGCTTCGATATCCGAGAAGGCCCTGCGTTATGATTTAACCGTTCCATTTGCCCGCTATGTCGTACAGCACCAAAACGATTTGGTTTTTCCGTTCAAACGGTATCAAATTCAACCGGTTTGGCGCGCCGATCGTCCGCAGCACGGACGGTTTCAGGAATTTTATCAATGCGATGCCGATGTCGTTGGCAGTACTTCCTTATGGCAAGAAGTCGAATTGTGTCAACTCTATGCCGATGTATTCAATGCTTTAGGACTTCACGAAGCGACCCTCAAGATCAATAACCGCAAAGTGTTGGCAGGAATTGCTGAGGTCATTGGTGCCGCCGACCGCTTGGTCGATTTCACCGTTGCCCTTGACAAGCTGGATAAGATAGGTATTGATGGGGTAGAAGCCGAGTTGATGGCCAAAGGCTTTGACCAACAGTCCATTGAAAAAATGCTCCCTCTTACCCAGTTGCAGGGGACGACCACCGAGCGTTTGGCCCTCTTGAAAGAGGTGTTGACCCCCAGCGAAATTGGAATGCAGGGGATCACCGAATTGCAATTTGTTATCGATCAGTTGCAGGCATTGGGTGGTTTGAAAATTCCTTTTGAAATTGATGTCACTCTGGCTCGGGGATTGAATTATTACACCGGATGTATTTTTGAGGTTGCAGCCCCAGCATCGGTAAAAATGGGATCCATTGGCGGAGGAGGGCGCTACGATGACCTCACGGCCAGTTTTGGCATGAAAAACATGAGTGGAGTAGGCATCTCCTTTGGGTTTGATCGCATCATGTTGGTCTTGGAATCCATGGATCTTTTCCCGGCCACCATTACCAATAACACCACCGTATTGCTACTTAATTTTGGTGATGACACCGCCATTGATGCACAAAAATTACTGGGTCAATTGCGCCAGAAAAATATCCGATCCGAATATTATCCCGATGCGGTTAAGATGAAAAAACAATTGTCGTATGCCAATCAAAAGAGAATACCATGGGTGGTTCTCTATGGTCAGAGTGAGCGAGAAAAGGGGATGATTGTTTTAAAAAATATGCGCAGTGGCACCCAGACCGAATTGCCTATCGACCAAGCGATAGAACAGATACAATCTAGCGTATTCGCTTAGTGCGCTCCTAGACTTCCAAGATATCTTTCAGCATCCAGAGCCGCCATACAACCTGTACCCGCTGCGGTAACCGCCTGTCGGTATTCTTTGTCTTGCACATCTCCAGAGGCGAAAACCCCTGGGCGATTGGTTTTTGTTGACTTTCCTTCGGTAACAATATAGCCTGCGTCATCCATGTCGATTTGCCCTTTGAAAATTGCTGTGTTGGGCTGGTGACCAATGGCAATAAACAATCCCGTAATTGGGATTTCGCTCACCGCATTGGTTTGGTTGTTCTTCATGCGCAAACCTTCTACGACCTGTTCACCCAATACTTCATCGACTTCGGTGTTGTAAAGTACCTCAATGTTGGGGGTATTGTTCACGCGGTGTTGCATGGCTTTGGAAGCGCGCATCACATCGCGACGAACGAGCATGGTGACTTTGGTACAGATATTGGCCAGATAGGTGGCTTCTTCCGCTGCGGTATCGCCAGCACCCACGATGGCAACTTCTTGTCCTTTATAGAAAAAACCATCGCAAACTGCGCAAGCAGACACTCCACCACCACGAAGACGTTGTTCGCTGGGTAAGCCAAGATATTTAGCACTGGCTCCGGTAGAAATAATCACGGTTTCCGCTTCGATTTTTGTTGCCCCGTCCACAACGGCGGTATGGATTCCGCCTGCTTCATTACTCAAGTTCACTTCTGTGACATGCCCAATTCTCACCTCGGTGCCAAAGCGTTCGGCTTGTTGCTGGAGTTCAACCATCATGCTAGGCCCATCGACTCCTTTTGGGTAGCCCGGAAAATTATCTACTTCCGTTGTGGTGGTCAACTGCCCTCCGGGTTCCATTCCAGTATAAACGACGGGTTTTAGGTCGGCACGAGCGGCATAAATGGCGGCGGTATATCCTGCAGGGCCACTTCCAATAATCAAACATTTGATGCGTTCCATAATCTTTTGGTTTTAGGCGCTAAAACTACAAAAACTCGCTCCTAGACGAGACAGTGTTTCCATCTTTTTCATTATGGAGTTATTAACGATAGCAATGAAAATGTTGATACCTCGATACTTTAATTTTTCGGTCAGTATCTTTACATCACAACCAACACTGTAAATGCATCAACCATGAAAGCTTTCCTTCTGTTTCGAACTTGGCCAAAATGGCAGGATGTTATGGCTGGAGTAACGGTAGGAATTGTGAGTATCCCTCAGGCCATGGCTTTCTCACTTCTCGCTGGAATGCCGCCCATATACGGGCTCTACGGGGCTTTAATCCCGCCGCTTGTGTATGCTTTTTTGGGGACGTCAGCTTTTCTGAATGTCGGGCCAGTGTCGGTAATTTCAATTTTTGCCTACACAATAGTCGCTCCCATGTATCCTCCTTTTTCAGCGGAGTATATCCATGTACTGATTCAGTTGGGACTATTGGTAGGCCTCATCCAGTGTATCGCGGGTTTAGCAGGTGTTGGAAAATATATCTCATTGCTCCCCAAGAGTGTCATCTCTGGCTTCATTCAAGCAGCGGCGGTCGTTATCATTGTGTCGCAGCTCTCTGTTGGGTTTGGAATCACCCTATCTAACCATTCGTCCTTGTTAGATACCTTTATCCTGCTGGTGCAACAAGCGCAGGATTTTCATGTTTTTTCTTCTGTCCTTTTTGTTGCCGCTTTGGCCGTTCTTTTTTTGGGAAAACATTTTTTCCCTCATTTTCCAACGACCATCGTTCTTTTGGTTTTTACGGGTATTTGTGCTTTTTGGTACGATTGGGAAGGACAAGATGTTTTATTAATTGGGGAAGTCCCGCAAGGATTACCCAGGATTATTTTACCACAATTTTCTTGGTCGTTGTTCACCCTTTTACCCGGAGCCCTTGGGCTTGCATTTATCGCAACCGTCGGCAGTTATGTTATGGCAAAAACCTTGGAAGATAAGCAGTCTACTCCTTATGTGGCTAATCACGATTTCATGGCTTTGGGGGCGAGTAAAATTATTGCCTCTCTTTTTGGGGCATTGCTTTCTGCAGGAAGTTTCAATCGGTCTATTCTCAATTTAAAACTGGGAGCGACTTCACAATACGCCAGCCTTTTCTCGGCCTTGATGGTAGGCCTAACATTGGTTTTCTTTACACCATTGGTTTATTTCCTTCCACAACCCGTCATCGCGGCCATTATTGTTTATTCTGCTTTCTTTTTGTTCGACTTTTCTGCGCTTCCTGTCTATTGGAAAAACGATAAAAAGCAGCTGATGTATTTCACGGGTACCGTGGCAATCACCCTTGGCGTAGGATTTGTTGAAGGGATTTTTGCGGGCATTACTATGGTTGTTATAGGGCGATTTTTTTCCTCCCAGCCCTCTTAGTTGGTGCGGAATGCATAGACCCCAGACTGACTCTGGTTTCCTGCCGCGTCAATGGCGATTACCTTCCAATAATAGATGCTGTCGTTGTCTACTTCTATTTGTATGGCGGTTGTGTTGGATTGATAGTCGATGCTTTGTACCAAAGTCGTGGCATCCTCTTTGTCGAGGTACACTTGGTAGGTAGTCAAATCATTATCAACATCCGAACAGTTCCATTGCAACTCAATTCGTCCGTTCACCGGGGTGATGGTTGACCCAGAGACGGGTGTTGTCAACTCTGGAGGAAAAGGCGCGTAGTCTTCTTCTGCTGGACCTGCCAAGTAGAATTTCCATGTTGCACTTTCGGCGGGATTACTCCCCGATGCGCCAATTGAAGTGACTTTCCAAGCATAGGGCTCGGCGTGGGTTAAAGTAATGGCCAATTGATTGGTAGAACTATTGAAGCGCTGGGTGGTATTGGTCAACAGATTGACGAGTACTACTGTATAAGCATTTGTGTTTTGCGTTGCCGACCACCGAAAAGTAACGCTACTCTGCACATCGTTTATCGCCGTGCTTTCGAGGCAAGGAGCGTTGTTGTCGGGGAAAGACAAGGTTGGGGTTGTCGGATCTAGGATGACTGCCGCTGGAGG
>WTJN01000144.1:9578-13069 GCA_011526265.1 Candidatus Arcticimaribacter sp.
ACCTCACTGTCATTTCCACCCACAAATACATTGAGATAGTCTTGGAACGGATTGGGGGTGAAGGACACTTCCGATGAGTTAAAATACTCTTGTTCAAATACCCCTTGACAATCGATACCGGTCGTGATCTGTACGGTATTGATTCCCTCTTCTAAGGCAATATCAAAAGAATTATCAGCGGTTTGAAAGCTTTTGCCATTGTGAGTGACGGTATAGACGTCACCGCCTTTTAATGAATAGCGCACTGATTTTCCAGAGGTGGACAGCGATCCGTACACACTCAAGGGTTGAGGTTCGTCGATCCCCACGGTAAAGCAACGCTCAAATTCAGTTGGGTCAACACCATCAACAGTGACGCACAGGGTATATTGACCCGCATTAAGTTCTCCCAAGGACCATTGATCTCCACTGAACGAAGCAGAAGTATTAACACTCCCAGATACAGCAATATTGTATTGTAGACTGCTATCCTCAACGGCCAAATGAATACTGTTTTGACCAATACATCGTTCACTGGTTTTGATTCTAAAGTTGGTTGGAGGGAGGTAGAAGATTCGACAACCATTGATGTTTACTTTTGAATTCAACGGGGTGTCGTTACACTGGTCGTTGGGATTCCATACGCCATCGTGATCAGCATCATCGGTCACGTCGCCCACACCATCTCCATCGGCGTCTTCTTGGTTGGGATTGGCAACAAACGGGCTGTTATCGGAAATATCAGGCACCCCGTCACCATCGCTATCGTCGGTGGCATTGACCGGTACCGACTGCAGTTGCAGGGCTGTGACATCATTTTCTGGAACGACAATGTTAGTTTGCATCACCGAGATCGGCATGGTCGATTCTCCGTCATTGGTATTGATATTGACGACCTCTACTTCGTAAATATTGTCACCATTTGCGTCCATGGGATTCTCAAAGTCGGGTGGATTGATGAAGTCGAGATAATCTTCTACCTCACTTGCTCCATTTCGTGCCGTGGCATCAACCGCGCGGCTTTGGATAGAGAACAGACCTGCATCAGCACCACCAACAATTTTCTTTTTGATTTTCCATTTTCCTACGCCACGGTCGGCCTTTGGATTCAAGTAGCGACGGTAGTCTACTTTTGCACTGGAGGTCTCGTCGCTCAAATCGAATACAGCGACCGAAAAATTAGAGATCGAACTTGTGTTGGGAATATCCATCACTTTCAGTTCCATTTCGGCCGTCGTGCTTTGGTTTTTATCATTGGTGGCTCTAACCGTGAAAACGTGTCGATTTTTTTCTTCAAAATCGATTCGATCCACCAAAAAGAGGGAATCACTCACCAACTCAAAAAGTGCGCTGTCTTCACTCTCAAGGATATCAAGGGTGATGGAAGCGGTGTCATTGAGTTGTTCTGCATTGGGATCTTCCACCAAAATTTTTCCGAGGTAGGCACGAATTGTGGTCTCGGTTGCATCGCGGCTCATTTCGGTTTGTTCAAACGATTGACTTTCGATCACAGGAGGGATGAAAGCACAGCCATTTTCATCTACCTCTGTCCCTGCTGGGGTTTCTGGACATTTGTCGTAGCTGTTAAGCACTCCGTCTTCATCGTCATCCCCATCGATTTGTGCAAAGGAACAACCAAATTCGTCTACCTTGTCGCCAGCGGCAGTCCCCTCGCATCGGTCCAATGCATTGGCGACACCATCGTGGTCATTGTCGCGCTGTCCATAGGCACATCCATTTTCATCAACTTCCTCAAAAGGTGCCGTGTCTGGACAAATGTCGGTTTCATCGGGAACACCATCGTGGTCGGCATCGTTGGCAATTTCCTCTGCCGAACAACCGTTGAGATTCACCGCAGTGTAAGGTGGTGTATTGGGACAATAATCTTTACTGTTCTTAACGCCATCCAAGTCGGAATCGTCCTCTTTTTGTTCAACCGAGCATCCATACGCATCTACAGCTACACCGGCTGGGGTATTGGGACAGAGATCTAAATCGTCGGTGACTTTGTCATAATCGCTATCCAATTCATTCAATGGGCATCCGAAGGAGTTGACCACCAAACCTGCAGCGGTATCGGGACATATATCGTCTACATTCAGCACACCATCGTGGTCACTATCTGTTTCTTGTTGGGTGTCTTTTTCCTCTGGGGTACACCCTGATTCGTCGACCGTGGTTCCCGCTGGGGTGTCTGCGCAACGATCGAGAATATTGATTACCCCGTCGTTGTCATCGTCCTGATTATCACGGATCACCTTTTCTTGGGTTTCACTACATCCTCGCTCATTGACAGCAATCCCTTTGGGGGTATCAGGACAGTAATCCAAATCATTTTCTACCCCGTCCAAATCGCTATCAATTTCAATCTGTGCACAACCGTTTGCGTTTACTTTGGCTCCTTTGGGTGAAGTCGGACAAGCGTCTAAATCATCAATCACTCCATCCAGGTCGGTGTCGGTGTCTACATAGGCACACCCTGTATCATTCACGCGTTGTCCTTGCGGTGTGTCTGGACATTCGTCCACATCGTTCTCGATGCCGTCATTGTCTTGGTCGTAGTTGATGACATAGCTACAATTGATGGAATAGAAAGCTTCCAAATTTGTTTTCCATCCTTCCGGAATGGCGTTCAATTGTTCCTCCGAAACATTCACGCATCGCAGGGGCGTTCGAATCCCTTCAAAATGCGTCAATCCGTTCAAACGCGATAAATCAATACTTGGGAGAACTGTTTTGTTGACTCGCAATCGTTGAAGAGATGCTGCTGTGGTCAAATCGAGACTGCGAATTGGGTTCCCTGAAATATCCAAACCTTCCAACTGTGTTTGATTATCTAGTTGTAATTGACGTAAGAAATTATCGCGTAAAGACACGCTTAACAAGGCAGTGTTTTGTGACAAATCAATGTAAGTCAATGCGTTGTTGTCCAACGACAGTTCTTCAAGGGCAGCAAAATGACTGAGATCAATAAAGGGAATGCCTTGGCCGTTCAAACGAAGCGATTTTAAATTTTCAAAGGCAGATAAGCCGGTCAAGTTGGACAGTTGCCCGTAGGCAATATCGATATCCAACGATTCAACCGTAAGAATATTTTCCGTCGTGACCCAGCCATCGATCACGTCATCCAACCCCATGTCAATCAATTTTTGCTCTAAGATGAGATCGGGAATCGAAGTGAGATTTTCATTGATATTTTCGACCGGACAACCGAATTGATCAACTTGAGTACTTGCAGGGGTATTTGGGCAGAAGTCATAGAAATCGGGAACACCATCGCCATCGTTATCAGTAACGGTTGTTGTTGCTACAGTTGAAGTAGCTGTAGCGCTGCTGTTTTGCCCCACGGCACACCCAAAGGCATCAACAGCTTTACCGGGTTCTGTTCCGGGGCAAATATCGAATAAATCGGGTACCCCATCTTGATCAGCATCATCTTCAAATGAATTGATTTCTGTAGAGGCAGAAGAAGTGAAGCTGGCGTTCTGTTCTTCGGCACAACCAAATTCATC
>WTJN01000132.1 GCA_011526265.1 Candidatus Arcticimaribacter sp.
TGAGGGCCTAGTGGGAGTTAAATCCCGTGGAAGTTCGAGTCTTCTCGTGCGCACACTTCCATTTTTTTTACTACTTTTGTTAAAGCTTTCTGTATGAAAGGTTAGACGTATGAAAAGGGTAAAGAATAGCTTTAGTATCAAAAACTTGGAGAATATCTCCGGTATAAAAGCGCACACCATTCGGATATGGGAGAAGCGTTACAATCTCCTCTCCCCCGAACGGACCGACACAAACATTCGTCGATACTCGCTCGATAGTCTTCGTAAATTGCTCAATATCACACTATTATACAATCATGGATTCAAGATTTCCAAGATTGCTAACCTTGATGAGGGCGAAATTCCAATCCTTGTACGCGACATTGCATTAAAGTCAAATTCCGAACAGGTTTCCATTAATGCCTTTAAATTGTCCATGGTGAATTTTGACACATTGTTGTTCGATGCAACCTTTGACGAACTCATTGCCAAAAATGATTTTACTTTCATCTATCTCAATATTTTCATTCCATTGTTGAATGAATTAGGTATTTTATGGCAAACAGGGGCAATATCCCCTTCACATGAGCACTTTATCGTCAATCTGGTCAAACAAAAAATTCATATCCAGACTGAAATTATTCAACGCAGTAATGCGCCTGACATCAATGCCAAAAAATTTGTTCTATTTCTCCCTGAAGATGAAATTCATGAACTGACCATTCTTTTCTTGAACTACTTCATCCTTCAGCGCGGAAGAAAAACAATTTTCCTTGGTCAAAGTGTTCCCACAAAAAGTTTAAAAACACTGATGAGTTTTAGTGCATCACTCCACTACCTCACCTATCTTACTGTTGAACCAAACAAAGAGGAAATTGACGAATATTTATCTGACTTTCATTCTGAAATCATCAAAGGGTTTGATAATCAGTTATCTGTTTTTGGCCCTCAAACGCAATTTATCGACTCGGATAAACTTCCCGAAGGCATTCAAATTTTTGAAGACATCATCACTTTTGTAGAACAAGAGCTACAGTCTTCTATTTTTGTTTAACTTTTTCGTATATTTATTAAAAATTAATTGCTGTAACCAACCTTACGAGGTTTCGTATGCAATCTACTATTATGAAAAAGTTATTCGATCAAGTCTCATTTCAATGCAGCAAGGACGTCACAAAAGCCTATAGTACCTCATTTTCACTTGCTACAAAAATGCTCGATAGTTCAATACGGAAGGACATCTATAATATCTATGGGTTTGTTCGATTTGCCGATGAAATTGTTGACAGTTTTCACAATTACCCCAAAGAAGATCTTTTCAATCGTTTTGAGGAGGCACTCGATCTGGCAATCAATGACCGTATTAGCTTAAACCCTATTCTCAATGCTTTTCAATACACCTATCACAAGTATGCCATTGACCGCTCACTTGTCGAAGCGTTTATGCGATCAATGCGCTGGGATTTACATAAATCTACTTATTTGACTGAGGAAGATTACAAGGCCTACATTTATGGGTCTGCCGATGTGGTTGGATTGATGTGCCTAAAGGTTTTTGTTCAGGGGGATGAAGAACGTTACCGACAACTCAAACCTTCCGCCATGGCCTTGGGGTCTGCTTTTCAAAAAGTCAACTTTCTTAGAGACTTAAAAGATGATTATGAAGGCCTTAGTCGATCGTATTTCCCCAATGTCAACCTACAAAAATTCAATGAAAAAGATAAGACAGTCATCATTGAAGAAATTGAAGCAGACTTTAAACATGGACTCAGTGGTATTTTCCAATTACCTAATACGGCTCGATTTGGGGTCTATACTGCATACAAATACTACACCCAGCTGCTAAAAAAGCTAAAACAAACCCCATCCTCTAACATCAGGCAAAAACGGATAAGGGTGCCCAACTATCAAAAAATGGGAGTTTTAGCCCGGTCTTATGTCAACTATCGGTTTAACTTACTTTAATTCTTTATTACAATGACTACGCTACTTTGGGCAGTTGTTTATTTCGGTACTTTTTTCATCATGGAATTTGTCGCATGGTTTTCACATAAATACATCATGCACGGCTTTTTATGGGTATGGCACAAAGATCATCACAAAAAAGAGCACGATTCTTGGTTTGAACGCAATGATTTATTTTTTGTCGTTTATGCACTGATGAGTTTTATCTTCGTGGTGCTTTGGAACGATTATGGCTATTGGGCAGGTCTTCCCATTGCCTTGGGTATTTTTACCTACGGCTGCACCTATTTTGTGGTGCATGATATTTTTATTCACCAGCGATTCAAATGGTTGAAAAGAACAAATAACCGCTATGCGAAAGGGCTGCGTCGCGCACATAAAATTCACCATAAAAACATCCACAAAAATGGTGGTGAATGTTTTGGAATGTTGGTCGTTCCGCGGAAGTATTTTAGAAACTAGTTGTCAATTTTGGTCCAATTGTAGGGAAAAGAACATTCCCTGAATGCTTTGTTGACACTTACGTAAGTATCTTCGATTTTCTCTTCCATCCACTGGGAAATGGTACGTAATTGTTTGTCCTTTAATGCCAATTCTTTGATCCGCACAAAATCCTTGGAATAATTGGCTTTGTGCTCTTCATAACGATTGACAACTTTGATGATCTTATAACTTTTCTTACCGGAAGGGTCTACATCCAAAATGGGCTGTGATATCTCGCCGTCGGCCAATGATTTTACTTGATTGTATAGTACAGGATCCATCTTGGTCAACTCAAAACGAGTGTCTCCCGTTACGGGGTTGATGATTTTTCCTTTGTTGTTCCGTGTTTCGTTGTCGGAAGAAAAATTATAGGCGGCATCTTCAAAACTAATTTCGTTGTCCACAACCCTTTTCCGAATAGAATCCAAAACCTGTTTGCTTTTCTGAAGCGTTTCAGGGTCTACATTTGGGGTAAGCAGAATGTGGCGGATGTCCACCTCTTGTCCTCTTATCTTATCAACAGTCAGAATGTGCCATCCAAAATCGGTTTTGAAGGGAGCTGAAACTTCTCCTGCCTCTAGGCTAAAAGCAACGTCTCGAAATTCCTTGACCATTCTTGGTCGTTTCCGGTGCAAGGTATATTTACCACCACTAGCGCGTGAACCAGGATCTTGAGAGTACAAAATTGCTTTCGAGGCAAAACTCAATCCTTTTTCTTCGACATCATTTTTAAAACCATTCAATTGATCAATAATACGTTCTTTTTCCTCTTCTTTTGCTTGAGGTTTGATCACAACTTGAGCAATTTCAATTTCTGTGCCAAAGGTCGGTAGATCACTCTCAGGTATTGCTTCGAAAAAGGCTCTCACCTCCTCAGGTGTGACTTCTACATTGTCGACAATATCTGCTTGCATCAACTGTGAGAGTTTCTGAATTTTATTGATACGGAATAACTCTTCTCGAAAAGACAATTCATCCGTTTTGTTGTAAAACTCGAGCACCTTTTCCAAGCTCCCCAGTTGTTCGGTAAAGTATTCAATACTCTGATCTACATAGTTGTATATTTCAGCGTCGGTAACCTCCAAACTGTCTTGAACAGCATGATGTGCATACAACTTATCTTCCATCAACTTGCCCAACAATTCACAACGAGAAATCCCCTTGGTTGAGAGACCTTGGGACTCCATATCAGCAATGGTTTTATCGATGTCACTATCCAAAATGACATAATCACCCACGACGGATACCACACCATCCAACTTGATGCGTTGCGGAGCTTTGGTTGACTGAGAACTAAGGCTTGTGAAAATAAAAAACGCGACAGCGCTAAGGATAGATTTCAAACTTGTTGGTCTGTATAGCATCATTGAGAATTTCTTGATCGATGTTTTTTTCAACTTCTAGTTTTCTTCGGTTAAAAACAATTTTGCGAATGGTTGATTTAATTTTCGAAAAAGGGATTGTATCATTAGTTCTCCGAAAATCATTCACGGCCAACAAATATACTTCGATTGAATCGGCGATAAAGAAAAATTGTGATTTTTTTAAGTAGTCAGCAAAGGTTTTTGCTTGGAGCGCGGGTAATCGTTCTATCAGTTCTCGCTTATAAAACCATTGGCTTGAGCGCGTGTCGTAATCGGTAAAATGAAAACTCAATGAATCTAAAAACGCTTGATCTTCTTTTAAATTGGAAATGAAATGCGTCTTAATATTATCTAAATCTTTATTGTCTTTGGGCAATCGTATAAATCGAGCCTCCACGATATCCTCATTTAAAAGAAAGGTAGACGACAACGCTTTATAATAGTCGGCCAAGACAACATCAGAAATAAGGGTGTCGATTGTAGATTTAACAAGTGATTCTTTATAGGTTTGCGTCCATAGGTCTAAACGGTAATTTTCAACCATTCCACCCAACTCCTTTTGCAAGTCAACATCTAACTGCACCTGCGCTTGTTGAAAATACAATTGTTTTTTCGCCCATGCATTGATCACAGACTTGGCCATCGCCAAACTGTCTTGCGTTGACAAATCATCGTGAATCATCTCTTTTATATCTGAACGATATAAATACCGCGAACCAACACGCGCAATAACTTGGTCTTCTTCATTCACATGAAACGAATTACATGAAAACAAGAGTGCAATGAGAAAATGGAAGACGAGGTAGCGTATCATGTACATAAATTTCTGCAAAATGCGATTAACTGAACAGCTTTTAAACGTTAAAAATGAAAATTATTGTCTATTATTAACAATAATCATTGATTTACTTTTAATAAAATAGTTAAGTATCTATAAATCAATTTTTTATTTGTTGATAATTATTTTTTTATTAACAATAATTATCCTAAATTGCTACCATATATTTGAGAATGAAACGAAACGGGTTGTTTTTACTCTTGGGCTTGTGCCTTCTCTCACCTAATTTTACTTTAGGCCACACCGTTTCCTCCTCCTATTTGAGCACCGAGTTGACTCAAATCGTCTACAAAAATGGCATTTTGAGTATTCAAGGATTAACCGGTATCGGTTCTATCACTGTCTACAGCATCATTGGGAATAAAGTCGTTGAATTCAGCCAAGTTCCTTTGGAGAACTTTAAGCGTAATCTAGCACTAGACTCCAAAACAATGTTCATTCTTCGTATCGAAACACCCAACGAAGTAAAGACTTTCAAACTGGTTACCCGTTAATCACCAACACTTTATCGGCTATAATTCGGCGCCTCTTTGGTGATTTGTATATTATGCGGATGGCTTTCACGAATTCCGGCAGCTGTAATCTGAACAAACTGCGCGTCATTTTTCAAAGCATCAATCGTTGGTGTACCACAATAGCCCATTCCTGCACGAAGACCACCCACAAACTGATGAATGCTTTCAAAAAGTTCCCCTTTGTAAGGAACGCGTCCAACAATACCTTCGGGGACAAGCTTTTTAATGTCGTCTTCGACATCCTGAAAATATCGGTCTTTGCTCCCTTTTTCCATGGCCTCAACAGATCCCATACCTCGGTAAGACTTAAACTTTCTTCCCTCATAGATGATGGTTTCACCTGGTGATTCTTTGGTGCCAGCGAGTAAAGAACCCAGCATAACCGCATCGGCCCCTGCCGCAATGGCCTTGGGAATGTCACCCGTATAACGGATTCCCCCATCGGCAATGACCGGCACGCCGCTCCCTGCAATGGCTTTGGCAACTTCCATCACAGCAGACAATTGGGGATATCCTACCCCCGCAATAATCCGTGTGGTACAGATTGAACCAGGACCAATGCCTACTTTAACGGCATCGGCACCGTTATCAACTAAATATTTGGCTGCAGCGGCGGTGGCAATATTTCCAACAACGACATCCAAATCTGGGAAATTTGTTTTAACCTCTTTCAAGACGCTCACCACGCCTTGCGTGTGTCCGTGTGCTGTGTCAATAACTATCGCATCGACCCCTGACTTGACCAAGGCCGCTGTACGCTCGAGTACATCACCCGTAACACCTACGGCAGCGGCAACGCGCAATCGGCCATATTGGTCTTTGTTGGCAATCGGTTTATTCGAATGCTGTTCAATGTCGCGAAAGGTAATCAAACCTACCAGGTTATTGGCATCGTCGACAACGGGGAGCTTTTCAATTTTGTGTTGTTGAAGAATGTCTTCGGCAGCCGCAAGAGAAGTTCCCTGCTGCACTGTAATTAAATTCTCGCTGGTCATGACCTCTGCAATGGGTCGGTGATGATTTCTTTCAAAACGCAAATCACGGTTGGTAACAATGCCTTCTAGCTTTCCTTGGGCATCTACAATGGGGATCCCGCCAATTTTATATTTAGCCATACTCTGTTTAGCATCCCCTACAGTGGAGCTTTTTGTCAAAGTAACAGGATCAATGATCATCCCTGATTCGGCGCGCTTTACGGTACGCACTTTACCGGCTTGCTCCTCAATGGTCATGTTTTTATGCAACACACCAATACCACCTTCCCGGGACATGGCTATCGCCATTTGACTTTCTGTAACGGTATCCATCGCAGCAGAAATAATGGGGACGTTGAGATGAATGTTGCGGGTAAATTTTGTGGTAATATCCACCGACCGTGGTAGAACCTCTGAGTAAGCGGGGACCAACAATACATCGTCGTATGTAAGTCCTTGTTGAACGAATTTTTGCGTTGAGTGTTCCATGCAACCGTAGCTTTTTAGTTGCATACAAACTTACAACATTTCACGCATTTGATAGACCAAGCTGTCATTTTATTCCACGACACTCATTACGGCTTTACCTCATTTAAATGGGAAATGTGTCGAGACAAACATTGTATGCCCTTTCAAAGTGAAGTAAATTCAATGCATGTTCGATTTTATTTTTGGCCAAGAAGCTGACCATTTTTTCAGTCGGCAAGTTCCCCACCAGTGCGTCTTTGGCCATCGGGCAGCCGCCATATCCTTTAACTGCATGATCAAACCGCCGACAACCTGCACGATATGCCGCGGAGATTTTTGGTAGCGCGTCCGAAGGAGTGCAATGTAAATGGGCCCCAAAGGTAATGGGAAATGACGGGATCAATGAAGAAAAAAGAGTGTCGATCACTTGGGGTGTTGCTAATCCTACTGTGTCGGACAAAGACAATGTTTTGATTCCCAAAGTGGATAAGCGAGCTACCCATTCTTCAACTACTGCTGGCGACCATGGATCACCATAAGGATTGCCAAACCCCATAGAAATATAAACAACCAATTCTTTGTTGTGCTGTGCTGCCAAATCAACCATTTTTTCCAATACAAGCAATGAATCATTGATGGTTTTATGGGTGTTGCGCATTTGAAAATTTTCGGAAATAGAAAATGGAAAACCGATAGTGTCAACCCCTGGGTATTGACAAGCAGTCTCCGCCCCACGAAGATTGGCAACAATAACCAAGAGTTTCGTTGCTCCTTTATATGGATGAATGGCCTCGATAACCTGCCCTGTATCGCGCATTTGTGGTACTGCTCGAGGAGAAACAAAGCTCCCCACGTCCAGGTAATCGAAACCCACCTTGAGCAAAGATTTTACATATCGAATTTTTTGTGGTGTTGGAATCCACAGTTTAATCCCTTGCATTGCATCTCTTGGGCATTCTATCAATTGCAATTGTGCCATAGTCAAAGATAAGACTTAGTGCATCAAAAGATACAAACCTATACAAATCAACAGTATTCCTTGGAGCCTGGGCAAGGA
Organism: Candidatus Arcticimaribacter sp.; assembly: GCA_011526265.1. GTDB lineage: Bacteria > Bacteroidota > Bacteroidia > Flavobacteriales > Flavobacteriaceae > Arcticimaribacter. The sequence goes on from WTJN01000132.1 coordinate 7,644, forward strand.
TTTCCTTTGATATAACTGGCGAAAATGAGTTGAAAAATATGCAACAATACTAAAAACAATAACGGCTTGAAGAATAAACAAGCCACCCAAAACAAGGTATTGACTTGCAACTGAGAGTGAGGTGCTAAACAAAAATCCCGGAAAAAAAAGCCAAAAAAATAAACTCACTTTTGGGTTTAACAAATTCATCGCCACCCCTTTTTGGTAGGCACTATGAACAAATCGCTCTTTATTTTTTGTGTGGTTATTTGCTTCCGTAGAACGAAGATTTAAAACCCCAAGAACAATAAAATACCCTGCCCCCAATAGTTTGAAAAAAAGAATAACATCCGGACGCTCACCAATCAACTGCGCCCACCCCACGACCAGAAGCAGCGTGTGGAAGCAAAGCCCCGTAACCAGGCCCAAAATAAATCGAATGGCCGACCAAAAGCCGTGAAAAATACTTTGACTCACCACCATCAACAAATCAGGACCCGGCGCAATGGTCATGAGCATGCTTGCAGTGAGAAAGGAAGTCAAAATGGAGAGCATAGAGGATATTGATCGTGCTTTGTTGCCACAATCTTTATTTAGTCAATATATTTGCAACAAATGTAGAAGAAAAATGCACGCTATTGAAGAAGCCTTAAAACCCGACAGAGAAAAGCTTACCCAACACCCGCTCTACGAACAAATTTGCACCATCGAGGATATACGCTTGTTTATGGAGCAGCATGTTTTTGCGGTGTGGGACTTTATGTCATTGGTCAAAAAACTACAACTCTCTTTGACCTGTACCACCCTGCCTTGGGTGCCTAGCCCTTACCCTTTTGCTGGCCGCTTGATCAATGAAATTGTTTGGGGAGAAGAAACCGATCTCAACAAAGACGGAAAGCCCTTGAGCCATTTTGAGATGTACCGAGAAGCCATGCAAGAAATTGGAGCTAGCACGGAAGGAATTGACCAATTATTGGATAAAATTAACACCGGCCAAACGATCGAAGAGGCACTGGTTGCAGCCAATTTACCAAAACACATACACGATTTTTTATCGTTCACTTTTTCTATCATTGCACAGGACAAAGTCCATGTCGTTGCCGCTGTTTTTACCTTTGGGCGAGAGGATCTGATCCCAGATATGTTCATAGAAATGGTCAACCAACTCCGCAACAAAGGGGCGCAAATTGAACATTTGATTTATTATTTGGATCGACATATTGAAGTGGATGGCGATGAACATGGCCCCATGGCGCTAAAAATGATTGAAGAACTTTGTCAGAATGATCCTGTCAAAATCAGCGAGGCCATCGAAGCATCAAAAAAAGCACTTCAATTACGTCTCGATCTTTGGAATGGCATCCTCAATCAATTACCTTCACCTCAACTAACACCATAACCAACATGAAAAAGGTTTATTTATTATTGACACTTTTGTGGACAACTGCAACGTTTGCTCAACTAGAAAACGCTCTACCCTATGGGCAGTCGATCACGGAACAAGACTTGAAAGAGTTACTTTATGTTTACGCATCTGACTTTTTTCAAGGCAGAGAAACGGGGACATTAGGGCAACAAAGAGCCGTGCAATTTTTGCGTGAGTTTTACGAACAAAACAACATCAAAGCAGCCACTGGCACGAACAATTATTTCCAAAAGATGGAATTGACCATCAAAGGAGAAGCAGTTAAAACCGAAAATGTCGTGGCTATTATCGAAGGAAAAACAACACCGGAAGAGTACATCGTGATCTCTTCTCACCTTGATCACATTGGTTTAGAAAACGGTGAAATCAACAATGGCGCCGATGATGACGGATCGGGCTCTGTGGCATTGCTTGAGATTGCGCAAGCTTTCCAAGCCGCTGTGGATGCCGGAGAAGGCCCTGATCGATCAATCGTTTTCTTGCATGTTTCCGGCGAAGAAAAAGGTCTCTTGGGATCCAAATACTACACCAACAATCCGCTCTATCCTTTGGCCAACACTATAGCCAATCTCAATATTGACATGGTGGGTCGAACCGATCCAAAACGCACCGAAGGACGACGAGAGTATGTCTATTTAATCGGCAGTGACCGTTTAAGCACAGATTTACACAAGATTTCTGAAGCGGCTAACAAAGCCACACTTAATTTGGATTTGGATTATACGTACAACGCTCCGGACGATCCCAACCGATTTTACTTCCGCAGTGACCACTATAATTTTGCTAAAAACAACATTCCGGTTATTTTTTACTTCAACGGCACCCACGCCGACTATCACAAACCGACAGACACTGTAGAGAAAATTGAATTTGATCTTTTACAACTACGCACGCAACTGGTATTTTATACAGCATGGGAATTGGCCAACAGAGCAGAACGCATTGTGGTTGACAATCCACAATAAGTGTTTCTACCATCCATTTTAACTCTACACTATAATTATGAAAAAACTACTTTTATTCACGGCACTTATCTTTTCTTTTGTGGGTTTCGCCCAAGATCTGGACAATAATGAGGCTGCAATAGACTCACTGGAAACGAAAATAAAACGTCTTTCTGTTGGTGTTAAAGTAGGGATTCCAAACGTCATCAGCCTTTCTGGTGAATATACTACTCCCCTATTGAACAACCGCATTGCGCCTTACATCGATTTTAGTCAATTCGATGTCAATGATGATGAAACAGAAATTGGTTTGGGATACAGCGAATTTGGTGTAAACATCTATTTAGGTGACCAAGGCAAAGGACTCTATGCCGCGCTGGGAGCGGGTAACTTATCAACGGATCTCACCTTCTACGAAGACCTTGATAATGGAGGGCGTGGTAAAGGAACTACCAGTCTCGATATAAAATCAACCAACCTTAAACTGGGGGTTAAAACAGGAGGGCGCATCTATTTCCGTTTCGAATTTGGGTATGGATTCACTTCAGATATTCCTGAGGACATTACCATTACATTGAGAGAAATTGATGGCTCGAATACTGAGGTAGATGTTTTTGAATTTCCCACTATTCCTGGCGTAGGCACACAAGGGATTCTCATTGGCAACTTTGGCTTTGGAGTTTCCTTTTGATACAAATAATACAACCGTATTGAAAAAGCCCTCATCATGAGGGCTTTTTTTTATTGATCAATCTCCCGTGGGGCACGTCCCCCAAATGGGATGCTGAGCTTCTTGAAAAATGGACCCCGCATGAGTGAAATTACTGGGTGCCGTAGTCACTTTGTCTACACACCAACCCATTAAATTTTGACTAAAATTGTACGCATTATAGAACATATACTCCATATATGTGGCCCCTGAAACATTCCAGTTTTGGATGTTTTGATTGAACAATCCTGCCTCCTGAAACATGCCTTTCATGGTAGAAACTTTACTGACATTCCAACTTGAAATATCCCCATTGAATGAAGTTGCTTTTAAAAACATATAATCCATCCGCAATACTCCAGCGGTGTTCCACGAGTTGAGTGATTGATTAAAGGCATGTGTTTCAGAAAACATATAAGACATTGATATGGCCTGATCTGTTTTCCAGGTGGTGAGCGGATGATTAAAGCTCGCCGCTTGGCGGAACATTTCATCAAAATTCTGCACTTTTTGCACGTTCCAATTCGCCAAGGGTTGGTTAAATGTCCGTGCGCCTAAAAACATTCCCTCCATGGTCGTGACTTGGGCGGTGTCCCAAGAGCCAATGGGCTGATTGAAAAGTGTTGCGCCATTGAAAAGCATGGCCATATTGGTCACCTTGACGGTATCCCAATCCTTCAATTGTCCATTGAAGGATATGGCATTTCGGAACATTTTTTCAAATGCAGTGACTTGACCAGTATCCCACTACTGATGTCTTGATTGAAAGTACTATTGTCCTCAAAAAGACTCGCTATTGAAGTGAACTGACTGGTACAAACGCAATCCACCGCTTCATTGTTGGCAATTTTGGTTTTCAGCATGGCCAAATCAACGACTTCATATTCTTTGCCATTGACAACTTCTTTGTGCCCAATCGGGGCCTCAGGACACACGATGGTCACCCCATTACTGGCAAGTGTGATTTTGCTTGTGATAGGTTTACCATTTTGCTTTATTTTAATTTCAAGAGCATATTCATCAAAGTTGTTGTTAAAATAAATACCAATGGACCCTTCGCGGTTTTCATTGGAAGTATTTTCTTGTACAGTAAATCGAAGCTCATTCCCTGATTGCTCAAACCACAACCACTTATCATTGGTTTGACCTATAATATTTGGGTGCGAGGCATTAAACAACACTTGGCCGGTTGTTGCTTCATAACCAAATTGAAATGCTGTTTGACTCGCTGTGACTTTAAAGTCCGATTCAGGTTCAACATAGGTCGTGTCTTTATCGCCTTTTATTTGTTGGCTACAGCCTGCATTGGCTTGATAGTTGAACCCGATAAAGCTTTTTGACAACACCAAATCATTGAGTGTGGCAAACAAGTTTTGACTTTGCCAAAGCGTCACCTTTGAGGCACTGTCTACGCGATAATTTCCTGTAACCGATGAGGTAGATGTTTGTAAACGGAACGTTCCTCCAGAAGTAAATATCACTTCCTCGAGCACGCAGTTATTTGAATTTCTAAAAAAGGTTCTTGGTCGTCGAATCCGCCATTTCCCTACGCCGATAAAAATATTATTGTTGTCTAGAAGCATGGTGGCCTGCACTTCGAAGGTTGCGGTGACTTGCTTGCTCTGGTCCATAACAAGTTCGATCTGGTCATCCGTCGCCGTCACATCTCCCGACCAAGCATAAAAAATACTTCCCGTTGCTGGTTGTGCCATAAGCTGCACAACGGTCTCGGAAAGGAAGTCGGTTGAACGACTGGCAGACACCACAGTTTGATTGACCGTACCTTGACCATCGATACCAATGTCTAGCGCATACTGATTGCGAATAAAAGTCGCCGTTACGGTGTGCGCCCCCGTCATCTCAATGTCAATGGGATTGTCGGTAGAGGAAACCGCCCCCGACCAACCTGCAAAAGCCCAGTGCTCATCGGGTTGTGCGGTTAACCGCACACGTGACCCACCCAAATAGTCGGTCTTTGTCGAAGCACTCAGTAAGGTTTCTTCTACGCGTCCTTGTCCTTCGACTCCAATGTCCAAGGTATACTCCAAGGGCAAAAAAGTTGCCGTAACGGTTTTCGCACCTGTCATTTCAATGTCAATGGAATTCTCGGTAGAGGATACCGCCCCCGACCAACCTGCAAAAGCCCAATGCTCATCGGGTTGTGCGGTTAGCTCCACCCGAGATCCGCTTTCATAGTCCGTTTTATCTGCTGTTGAGATCAGTGTTTCAAGGACTGTTCCCTCCCCGACAACATCAATGGTTAGGCCATATAAACTTTTTACGAATACAGCAGTCAATGCCATGCTTTTGTCCATGGTTACTTCAATGGGGTTAAGTGTTGAGG
>WTJN01000047.1 GCA_011526265.1 Candidatus Arcticimaribacter sp.
TAGACATACGCTGCACTGCAGCAAACACTCGACTTATGAAAAAGAAAATTTGTTACATATGTGAAGATGAAGTTCGGTCGAGTAAAGATGAATGCCCAAGGTGTGGCTATCCATTTGTCACTGTGAAAATTGAGCGTGGAAGCATCATACCCATGATTGTAGCCAACTTAACCGCAGTAGGAGCTTGCCTAGCTTTAGTAGCCTATGCTGCTTAAAAAACTTTTGATGCTGGAAGTCTAACGTGGGGTCTAAGATGCCATGCGCTAAAGGTACTGCATTTATCAGAATTTAAAATCTGGTAGCTGATCAAAAGCAGATTTCAAAGCTTCGCCCCACCCATTGGACACACTCAAAAAGTATGGGTCTTCAGAGGTAATTCGATCTCGATACATGCACTCGAACGAGTCCTTCTGATATGCAAGCATATCTAACGGCAATCCCACTGAAAGATTCGCTTTTACAGTGGAGTCAAAACTTATTAGCAAAAGTTTTATAGCCGCCTCCCAACTCATCTCCGCATCATATGCGCGTAACATTATTGGTCTGCCATATTTCGTCTCACCAATTTGAAAATATGGCGTATCCGTACTCGCTTCGATAAAATTACCCTCTGGGTAGATCAAGAAGAGCCGAGGTTCGCTGCCGTCTATTTGCCCGCCAACTATGAAAGTCGCATGAAATGTTGCATCAGCTTTTTGGCCAACATCCGAGTTACGCTGAATAACTTCTCGAAGCGTGTCGCCAACCAAACGTGCAACTTGGAACATGGACGGTGCTTCCATAATTGATGGTCCACGATCTGTCGGTGCTTTATTTCTTTCTTCCAGTAGAGAGATCACAGACTGGGTAGTCGCAAGGTTTCCCGCAGCCAATAATGTGATAAATCGTTCGTTTTTTTTCTCAAACGTAAACAACTTGCAGAATTGAGAAATATTATCGACACCCGCATTTGTCCGCGTGTCTGACATAAAGATAAGCCCGTTGTTGAGTTGCATCGCTACACAATATGACACACCGTATTCCTACTGTTGTTGTACAATTAAGTTTACTGACATAACTTCTTCTAGACCGCCAAAAATGCTTCCTTTTACAGGCGCAACATCTCTGTAATCCCGGCCTTGAGCAATTCGAACATATTTAGTGTCAGGTGAGACACCATTTGAAACATCAAATCCAACCCATCCTAACGATGGGACAAAAGCTTCTGCCCAAGCATGCATGGCAGTCTGCTGTTCAGCCTCATCCAAAAGCAAATAGCCAGAAACATACCGTGAAGGAATTCCAACGGATCTGCAACAACCGATAAAGATATGAGCATGGTCTTGGCACACACCTAAGCCTTTTTGAACCGCATCAAGAGCAGAGCTATTTGTTTCTGTTTCCGAAATTTTGTATCTAACTTTATCTTTTATTTCAGCTGATAATGAATGTAACCAAGCAATGCTTCCAACGTCCCCCGCACACTTACTCGTGAAGTTAGTGCTTAAATTTCCCAGATCCGTTAGATATGTTTGATTTTTAAATAACCATGTTGGTGTCGAGCACGCTATCTCACCAGCCACACCATTTGTATCAAGTACCTTGACGGTTCCGGTCACTTTGATTTCAAATGCGTTGGTATCTGGGTCAGAAGTTATCAGCTTTACTAAATTTCCATTCTGATCTGTGAAAGTAAATTCTTCCTTGCCGCCTTGGATGAGACATTGCCAGTCCTCTATCTCCTGCCCCATAGTACTCACAGGCGACAGTCTTAACTGTAAGACTGCATAAGCCAATCCAGTCCTATAGGAATAAGATGTTTGATGCTCAATTTTTAGAGTTTTAGTCATCTGTAAAATCGATAATCAATTTCAACCTGCTGCGCTAATTCCGCATTTTGCGACAAGAAATTTTGGATATATTCGTGCAACCCTTCATCAAAAATTTGATCGATATCTTTTTCAAACGACAATAAACGGTTTGCCATGGCGCTTGATGGCAGAGCTTGACCACTATCTTTTTGTAAATATTGCAGATTTGAAACAATCTTATGTGCACAAAAGGTCAAACTGCGAGGCATGCGATTATCAAGTATTAGAAACTGTGCTATTTCTCGTGGCTTTGGACGCTGACCGTAAGACATCTGAAAACCGCCTTCGCCGGATACTGAGCGAAGGATTGTACTCCATTGTACGTTATCGAGAGATGATCCGATATAAGATGCCGACGGCAACAAAACGTAATATTTTACATCTAAAATACGCGCTGTACTATCTGCTCTTTCCAAAAAAGTTCCAATACGAGCAAAGTTAAAAATCTCATTTCTAAGCATGGTACCATGCAATGAGCCACGCACATACGCTACTCGCTCTCGGATTAAATGTAGCACAGCAGGCAGGTCACGCTCAGAAACTTTTCGATTTAACGTTTGCGAAATCAGCATCCAGGCTTCATTAACAGCCTCCCAAACTTCGCGGGTTAGCGCAGTCCTAACCATCCGGGCATTGCTGCGGGCGGACTCAATCGAAACTAATACACTTGATGGATTTGTTTTGTCTCGTAAGAGCCAGTCTGTTGCAGACGTTAGGTTGATTTCTGATGAATATGTTTGATGAAAGTTTTCTAACACCGCAGCAGTTTTTAATATGCTATTCCAGTCTTCCTGATTATCACCACTTCTCGTTAACGAAATTCTTAAGCCGGCATCAATGAGTCTGGAGATATTTTCTGCTCGCTCCAGATAGCGAAACATCCAAAATAATCCACCTGCAGTGCGTCCTAACATCCGTTAATCCTCCAGCACCCAAGTATCTTTTGTACCACCCCCTTGCGAGGAATTAACGACAAGGCTCCCCTTCTTCAGTGCAACGCGCGTAAGACCGCCAGGGGTAATATCAATTCTGTTTGGACTGACTAAAACAAAGGGCCTCAAGTCAACATGCCTTGGAGCCAGACCCGCTTTCGTAAAAATCGGTACCGTTGAGAGCGATAGCGTTGGTTGCGCAATATAATTGCGCGGTCTTGCTCTTAATTTTCTTTTAAAGGCCTCTAACTCTTTTCTGGTAGCAGTAGGGCCAATTAACATACCATAGCCACCAGAGCCGTGTACTTCCTTGACCACTAGATCAGCAAGATTTTCCAGGACGTATTGCAAGCTATCCTTATCGCCACATCTCCAGGTGGGCACATTTTTTAAAATAGGTTTTTCACCA
>WTJN01000165.1 GCA_011526265.1 Candidatus Arcticimaribacter sp.
CTATTGATTCGCCAAAACGCACTGTTCTGACTGTATCTTCATACTTTTCGCCAAACAAAGCCATTGCACCATCGGAAATCGCCTGATCATAAGGAACATTGGTAGTGATTTGCGCATCGATTTTTTCTTGAATTCTGGCATTGACAAAATCTTCGACCGACTGTAGTTCTTCTTGCGTTAGTTTAGAAAAATGAGAGAAGTCAAAACGCAAATGACCCGAACGAACCATAGAGCCCTTCTGCGTGACATGAGAACCCAATACACTTCGCAATGCGTGATGCAACAAATGCGTTGCTGTGTGATTGCATGAAGTTGCATGGCGTTTTTGCTCGTCTACAACTGCTTTAAATTTAGAAGTGACATCTGCAGGAAGTTGATTGGCAGTATGAACAATTATATTATTTTCAATTTTAGTATCGTATGCTTTTACTTCAGGCGTTTTTGTATCGTTTGAATAATGTAAATAGCGTGTAACAGCGTTCCCAGAATTTACTTGAGGATTTGTATGGGTCACCTCAATGATATCTGTACCGCCGGGCATTGGTGTAGAAGTATTAATAGCTGCACCCGCCACTTTCTTGAACATACGGCCGCTTACTTTGAGCTCATTCGCATTGGCAGCATTATCGTCACCAGCGTCAGAAGAGTCTTGTATCTTCTTGTTCATAGCATCAGTGATCAGACGCTGCGCATGAACGAGGAAATCATTTAATTCCAATCCAGCTTGGGCTTCACTGGCGGTTGCGACCATTGAGGCAGCATGTAAATCAACTACAATCGGTGTTGCCAATCCCTTCGCTTTACCGTCACCAGCAGGCGCCTTTAGGTCGATAGTAATTTCGTTATCGATATTAGCAGTCAATTGCACTTTTTTATCGTCACCAAAAGCATCACGCAAAGCTGTTTGTACGGCTGCTGCTAGCTGCGTACCGTTGTATGTACCAGGTGGTATGTCGATCGATACAGGACCGCTATTATCGACATCTACAAGTAAAAAGTCTTTACCCCAAAACGTCCCAGGAGTTGGGTTTGCAACATTGTTGAGTGCTTGATACTCCATAGTTTTAGGGAACTGCATAGGATCTGTCACAATTTCTACAGTGCGCCCATCGCCCAGATAAGCAGACAAAGATTGGCCGCTAATCATCGCAGGGGTAGATTTCACCGCTGCACCAAGATCATCAGCACGATACAGAGGAGAGCCCTTGCCCTCTAAAATATAACCCGTATCCTCCGGCACTGTTGTCTTCTGACCAAACTTATCGATAAATTGAGGAGTACCTTTGGCGTTGGTCGCACGAGCAAGTTCAGGTACAAGCTCTACGCCATCCACGAACATCTTTGTATCATATTTGTATGTTTGATCACCAGCAACTGGGTCTTGGGTTTTGATGTAGAAAACCGATGCAGATTTGGGATTACCAGCGCTATCGAAAATAGTGACTGAGGACGAAGCAGAGTACGTTTCTGGATCATTGACATCAAATTCAACACCCTTAGCGATAACCTTCGCACTTGCAGGTAGATTGACCCCAACGGAAATGTTTTCGGTGACCTTTGGCTCACCAAAATCTGCTGCAAGTTTCAGCTTTTGCGCGCCCTGCAATGTCTTATCCGACACATTTCCGTCACTATCGACAGGATAACCAAGTAGTGCCTGACCTGCACTATCTACGATTTCACCGCTGTCACTTACATTAAATGCACCATTACGAGTATATACAACCTGACCAGGGTTGCCTGCAGATTTTAACGCGAAAAAACCCTGTCCCGAGATCGCCATGTCCAATGTATTCGTGGACTGTGCAATGTTGCCTTGAGAAAATTGCTGAGTAATTGATTTTGTTGCCGTACCTGCACCAACAACGTTGGTCTGCAGTGGCGTTGTACCAAAAATATCCCCAAACTCTGTACGACTTTTCTTAAAGCCCGTAGAACCAACGTTCGCAATATTGTTTGACGTGGTCGAAATATCTTGTTGTGCGCCCTTTAAGCCGGTCAGTGCTGTGTAAAAAGACATTTATATCTCCTGTAAGAGTCTTAGGTTTTGCGTCTTGCTTGCAAGAATGGTGCCAAAATTGTCTCGGTGATTTCTAACGGAAATTTACTGCCGAAGAGACATCAAGCTCGCCATAATCTTCCACGTTCAAAAGAACTTGCTTTTCTTCACCGGAGCCAACCGATGCCGAAATAACCTTGGAGTAGATTGATGGGCTCAATTGCTCAGGACCAGTTCCAGTATCAATGGTAGCCTCAATTTTAATGCGCTTGCCTGCATCAAGAATTTCCTGAGGAATTGTTTTCCATGAAAATCCAACCAAACCAGCAGGCCTTGGACCCAAGTCTTCAAAATGGATTTCTGAACCAGTTTCGGCATCTAGATATCTGAGTTCTGTTGATATCGTACCTTCAGGTAAATCAAGCACCCCATGAAGTTCGCCCTCATTGTCTGGTTTGCCAGTATCACCAGGAACCAAGACAGAGTGACCAAGTAAGTTTGATGCTGTCGCGATCCGAGCTTGATCAAACTCTTCAACAAGGCGCCCAATAGAATTATTAATCTCCTGGATTCCTGTCACAGTTGAAAACTGTGCCATTTGCGCAATGAAATCACCATTATCCATTGGAGCAAATGGGTCCTGATTTTGTAATTGTGTTGTCATAAGCTTCAAGAAGTCAGATTGGCCAAGAGTATCTTTCTTTGCTTTTTGGGTTTCAGGTGTTTGCGAAATCCCTAACTTAGCAAAAATTGCTGCTTGTGAGCTATTTGGATCAATTGTCGACATAGTAACTCCTATTTACCCATGCTTATTGTGCGCATCATCAAGCCTCTCAAAGTGCTGACGACTTCAACGTTATTTTCGTATTGTCGCGATGCTTCCAGCATCTCGACCATTTCTTCTTCGGCATCCACTGCCGCCATATAAATATACCCGTCTTCATCTGCTTTCGGGTGACCAGGCTGGTAAACTTTGTCTGGTTGTCGATCGACAGAAACAATGTCGACAACATCAACCGACGCAACGCCAGATTTCTCTAAATCATCCGCATATAGAGTGCTGAAAACAGGCTTGATGGCACGATAGGCTTCAGCTTCACTTGAAGCGACCGAACGTGCGTTCGCAAGGTTGCTAGCAACTGTGTTTAGTCGCAGCATTTGAGCAGACATGCCCCGTCCAGCGATATCGAATATATTTTTAATATCAGACATCCTCATTCACCCTTAATTGCTGAACGCAAGCCTGCGATTTTACGATTAAGAAACTCCAATGAAGTTTGATAACGCATTACATTTTCTGAAAATTGCATTTGCTCAACATGGAGCTCGACGGTATTTCCATCTTTTGATGGTGTTATATTTTGCCGAAATCCAATGCCCTCATCTAGCGGTCCAGATGCTACTGTGAAATGCCGTTCATCCGTTGTTTGAATTTCACCCAAACCTAACTTAGCTTGCATCATTTCATCGAATTTTAAATCTTTTGCTTTAAAATTCGGCGTCGCTGCATTCGCAATATTGGAAGCCAGAATCTCATTACGCTGAGATCTAAGCGCTAGGGCCTCTGAGTGAAATTGTAAGTGCTCTTGGATTGACTTCACGAGTTAACCTATTTGCAATGTTGTTTGGTGCGGATATTGCAAGTAGCGTGCCAAATAAGAGGAGCACGCAAATGACTGATGAACCGGTGTCAACAATCGAGGTTGCAAGGAACAAAATCCTCAGCGGTATGGCTGATTTAAATTTTCAGGACGCTTTGAGCGAAGTTGAAGAACAATTAAAAAAAGAAAAAGTGAAGGCAAACAGACTAGCACTCCTAAGTGCCAAGAGTTGGCTGTTACGCAATAAACTATACTCGGCACTACACGACCCTTATATCTACTCTATAAACGAAGTTGAAAACACTGACATTTTTGATGACATCGAAGAAGAAGACGATAGCGCTCTTGATAGTTTATTTGGTGATGATTCTGACGTTGATGTCGATGATGGTGTCACGGATGAGACTGTTGACGTAGTGATCACAAAAAACACCACGCTAAATGGTCATAAAGTAAAAAAAGACGCTATCGTTTCTGTTACGCCTGAAAATGCTGATAAACTTATTAGCGACGGGAAAGCAAAGTTGAAAGAATAGACTTCTGTGCTCAGATTTAAGTCAATCGACATCAAGTTAAGTCAATGGAAACCGCCACCCAATGTCATGAATATTGATTTTTGGCAGGTCACCATCTGATCTTTCAGACATATCCAAAAGAGCCTGTATATCCTTTATTTTGAGATATATTGACGGATTTCGTGGAGGAGAAAATCTAACAAGATCAAAAAATTCATCAAAAGATGTTGGGTTTAAATTTGCTAGCGCCAATACCAGCGGTCTTTTTTTATCAAAAACAATATGACCAATATGACCCAAATCTTGCTGTTTACGTTGCAAGAGTAAAGTAAAGTTATATTTCGGCAATTCAGACGCACTACAAGAAACGGATATTTGTGCTTCCTCGTGCATGGAGGCTTTTACAACCTCTGAGCTCAACACAGTTAATTGTAGAAATTCCTCTTTCATACAAAAACATCCTGGCTATGCATTTACTTGGTCTTCAATCAACAATCTTAAATTTTTGATCGCAGCCGATTTTATTTGTGAAACACGACCAGTCGTAACACTTAATACTTCAGCAATCTCGTAAACGTTAAGTTCTTCTACGTAGTAGAGCTGCAAGACGAGTAATTGTTGTTGGTTCAAGTTTTCCAGTTTCTCTCTGAGAATGTCCTTGAGTTGTCCATTAAAAATCTTTTCTTCAACTGAAATATCCGTAGAAAATAGAAAATCACCGTAAGCCTCTGTCGCTTCTTCAATGCTTTGATGCTGGCTCACGGCAAAATCATGTTTCCATTTTGTCAATTCAGTCACATCAATCTGCAATTCAGTTGATATTTCATGGACATTTGGGTCGCGGTTTAACGTTTTCTCTAATTTACGTTTTGCTCTTTCATAATCTTGCTTTCGGCGAATTGTTCCTCGACACAAATTAGACGATTTGCGCAAGTAGTCGACAATCGCACCCTTAATGCGAAGCCTCGCATATACCGCAAATGGAACATTTTCTTTTGGGGAATAATTATGTGCAGCTTCAACGAGTCCAACCATGCCTAATTGCAAAAGGTCATCTATCTCGATAATTTTTCCCACTCTACCCCGATAGTAGAAAGCAATTTTCTTAACGAGCTCAAGATTGTCATCGATGAGATCGGATGGACCTTTATGCTGATGTGTATACCCATGTACCATACCTAACACCTATGAGCTAAAAAACTGGATACCCGTTAGTGAACATGGTTGCAAATTCTCTAAGTGCTTCGCCACATCATTAAAATTCTTATTAAGGATTTTATCATTAGGTTTATTTTGAAGAACGACAGGCTTTCTGCTGAGAATAGAGTTTTTCATTTCTGAAGAATTTGGTAACCACCCTGCATACTCCAACTCTACATCTAAGAATTTGGTCACAATATCTTTAAAGCTATTATAACTTCTTCTCGCATCACTTTCGGAAGGAGATAGATTTACCAACACCGAAACGCGCGCATAATTCTTCTCAAGATACATTGCCTTAATGAATGAGTACGCATCCATGAAGCTTGTTGGCTCACCAACTAGAACGACAACCAAATTTTCACATGCTGCCGCAAATTCAATGCTCGCATCCGATCCACCCGCTGGTGTATCGACGATCAGAAAATCAATATCACTTTTAAGTGGGTTCAGCGCATTTATAATTTGCCATCTTTTAGAGGCATCTAAGTTAAGCAATTCTAAAATCCCAGATCCCCCTGGGATCAACTTAACACCACTTGCAGTTTCATAAATGATATTTTCGATTGCCGCTCCGTTCTCAAGGACATCATGGAGCGAATTATCTACCTTTTGGTCCAACATAATATGGCAATTAGCCATTCCAAAATCTGCGTCAAGCAAGGCGACTTTATAGCCTAACTTTGAGAGTAAAATAGAACAATTAACTGAAACTGAGGATTTTCCAACCCCGCCCTTGCCGCTAGCGATAGCAATTGTACGTACCATTTTAGCTATCCTTTTGCTTTTCTACGAGGGCAGTTAGGTGTGCCGCGACTTGATCAACGCGTGAATAGTATAAACCTTCATCACTTTGTACAATTCCAGAAAAAAAGCTGCACTTGTGTCCCAATTCGATCAGCGCGCTGACTTCTGGAAGAGTGATATCGCAGGCATCAAGTTTCGAAATCACTGAATATTCATTTTCCAAGTTTGGAGTTCTTATATTTTTCAACAAAAAGTCATAACTCCGGCCAACTTCAATGACATTGATAACACTAAAGGCTAATGACGGGTTTTGCTGCTGAAACTTATAGAGTTGGGTTTCGAGTTGCTCTAATGCGTTTACCTCTACAATTACTCGAACAGGTTGTTTCCGCGCAGATTTGATTTTTTTTGAAAACCAATCCGCCACATTTTTGTAATCCGAAGCCCCCGTTACATTTTTAAAAATTTGCACCGAAAGATCTGGGTTCTGTGTTTCAAAAAACTTCCTCAGCTTCTCCACAAAAGTTGATTTTCCCGACTTCTCCAAACCAACCACAAAATAGATATCGGAGTTGTCAAATTCATCTGACTGACCACGAACAAATTTCTTCGCGATCATTTTTGATAAGTCAGCCGTGGAAATCGTTGCATCAAGATCAGGAAGATGACTTTTGACCCTTTTGCTCAAACCAGCGAGCCTAAACGCATCTAGAACAGTGTTACTATTTGGTTTATTTTCGGAAGGTTCATCCATGATATCTTCGAGCAAACGTAGTTCATCTCGAATTGTTTTTATTACTTCATGCTTATTTCTTGGCGGAGCAATATCACTCGAGGTTTCATCTGTTGCGTTCGCTAACTTTGATTTCAAAAGGTCCGAAAAATTTGCGTTATTAGCCGATTTTTTTTGCTTGGGCTGATCTTGAGTTTTGCCCGAAACCATCTCTTCGTTCGTTGCAACTATTTCAATCTGACTACCAACTCGACGGGTTGAGACAATGAGTGCGTCCATGCCAAGTCTTTTTACAACTTCTTCCATAGCTGTCGCACTATCTAATGCTGTTACAGTAATCTCTGGCATCTCATGGCCTCCAAGCATCATTGAGATTCATCTGGCTCTGCCCCGCCAATCGTAAAGGCAATTTCGACACTACGGTTTTCAGGTAATTCCGTAAAGCTCAGAACGTTAATCGCAGGAAGTTGCGAACGCACAAAATTTGCAACATGTCTGCGAATTTGTGGTGCAACTATTAGAAATGCTGCTTTTCCTTCAGCACTGAGAGCTTCAGAAGCATCATTCAAATTGGATAGAATTTTCTTTGCCAATCCACTATCAAGCAACAGCATTTTTTCATCTGGATTTTGTCTCACCGAAGTCAAAATTAGCTGCTCCAAATCTGGGGCCAATGTTAGTAAGGGCAAAGTATCTTTAAACTTTGAAAGTTTCTGAATGAGTAAAGGCACAAGTTTTGGACGAAGCGCCTCAGAAATATCTTCATTACTAAGTTTCTGGATATTCATTGAGGCGAGTTCACTGATGATCACATGTAGATCAGAAACGGGAACGGCTTCTTGTAAAAGATTTTGCAGAACTTTCGTGAGCTGATGTAGAGGTATAACCTTGGGAATGATCGATTGTACCAAATTTGGTTGTGTGATCTCTAGATTATCTAAAAGCTCTTGAACTTCATCTTGCCCGAGCAAATCAGCAGCATGATTTGTGAGAATTTGGCCTAGGTGAGTAACGAGTACAGACGTAGGGTCAATAGTCACATATCCCTTAGATTGCGCATCATTCTCTAACTCTGGCTCAATCCAAACGGCATCTACACCAAATGATGGATCTTTTACTTCGATACCATCGACCATCATTTGAACACCCTCACCGGGAATTGCGAGTATTTTCTCATGGTAAATGGTATCATCTGCCACAATTTTTTGACCAATTTTTATTTGATACTGTGCTGGCTCTAAATCGATATCATCACGTATTCTTATTCCTGGAATAACAAAACCCAGTCGCTTTGAGGTGTCTTTTCTTAGCTTTGTCACACTTGGCACCAGGCTCGCACTATCAGCTTCAGAAACCAAATTTACGAGGCCAAAACCAATATTCAAAGAAATCTTAGCATCGTCTTTTACCGAACTGACATCAAATGCGTTTTCATCTACATCAGCCGTTTCATCTACTTCTTTGTCCTCAATAACTTCGCTGGTTTCTTTACGACGCGCAAAAAAACCAAGAGCTGCCGTGATAATAGCAAAGATAATAAATAAAGTGTTGGGCATCCCTGGTATAAGACCAAGAGTAAAAATGACCAGACTGGTAGGAAGCCACGCCGCAGATAGGTTAATTTGGGACGATATGTGCTCAGACATATTCTCAGCTGAGGATACACGCGTTACGATAATAGCTGTGGCAATCGACAATAATAATGAAGGTATTTGCGCCACCAAGCCATCACCGATCGCAAGCAAGATGTATGATTGAGCCGCAACGCCAATTGATAAGTCATGCTGCAAAAGACCGATAATAAGTCCACCAACAACATTAATGACTAGAATGAGAATGCCTGCAATCGCATCTCCCTTAACGAACTTTGAAGCACCATCCATTGAACCGTAAAAGTCGGCTTCTTTGGCAACATCAGCGCGTCTTTCTTTCGCCTCCTCTGGAGTGAGTATGCCTGCATTTAAATCCGCATCAATCGCCATCTGTTTTCCAGGCAACGCATCCAAAGTGAAACGCGCCGAGACTTCAGATACGCGCCCTGCACCCTTCGTGATAACAACCAGATTGATGATTACGAGGATGGAGAAAACAAAAAGGCCTACCGCATAATTTCCTGAAACGATAAAATCACCAAAGGCTTCAATGACTTTTCCGGCAGCATCAGGGCCGGTATGCCCCTCTTTGAGAACAATCCGTGTAGATGCAACGTTCAGTCCAAGACGAAGTACCGTGGCGATAAGTAAAAGGTTTGGAAAAGAAGAAAAATCTAGTGGTCGCTGCGTATGCAAGGCAACCATCAAAATGAGCAATGACAGCGTAATATTAACAACGAAAAACGTATCCAAAAGCGCGACTGGAAGCGGCAGCACGAGCATAGCCACGAGTGCAATAATACCGAACGGCATCAAAGTATTCACAAATTTTGGTGTTTCCGCCGGAAGTCCCAAAGATTGCAATCTTTCCATAATTCTGCCTTTTCAAGATGTCAGTTTATTGACACATTAACTCATTGTTTTTAATGATTTTTTAATAGAGCTTGCGCTCATAAAAATCACGCAAACGTATAGAAGCACAAAGTGTACCAATTCTAATTTTTAGTATGTGCGTTAAACAGATATCGGGTATCAAACGCGCCTGTTTCAGTATGCTTCATAGGTGGCACGCTATTTGCATTCTCTCTCAGAATTTTGACTTTTAAGGAAAGCAAATGAATATCGCATCGAAATCACTTGTTCTGTTCATGCTTGGTTTTTTCATGAGCGGGTGTGCGGGTCAAACGTCGTTCAGAATGCCCACAGTTCCACTGCTCTCCACAGATAATGAGAGCGCGCAAGCAATCAATACTTCCAGGTCTTTGCTCGGTGAGCGGAGAATTGCAGAAACGTCGGAGTTTTATGTTCCGAGTATATCGGCAATTGGGTTTTCTTCCGTATCTATCCAACCGTCTAAAAACATTAATCAGCGAAGATTAATGGCGATGCGCGCGGCGAAACTTGATGCGTATAGAAGTTTAACTGAGCAAATCCACGGGATTCGGGTTGAGGGTGAAACAACTATTGGCGAAGCAGTATTGACTTCCGACAAATTGGCAGCAGCGCTCAATGGTTTGATTATAGGAGCGCGCACCGTGAAAATTGAACCAACGAGCAATGACACATACCAAGTGGAGTTGGCGGTGAGCGAGACACATATTAATCGCCTTGTTAAGGCTTATCGCAAGGGGCTTTTGTAAGCTGGTGTGCAAAGATGCAATATGTTTGGTCTTTAATTTTTGCGGCAATGTTTTGTTTCAGCAGCCTTGGAGCGGCAGCGGCAAGTACAGTTGAGTTTCAAGAAAAGACCATAACTGGTAGCACACCCATTACCGCTCAATTAAGTACTGAAACCTTCAGCACTCGAGCATTAGAAAATGCTCTTCATAAATTAGTTATCGATAGTACTCATAAAATTAGAAGTTTTTCTCTTGTTGAAGATGGTCAATTGTTGATCGATCAAATTCAGAGCCAGACCAATATCCGCATATTTGAATACCAAATTCTGAATCAGCGCAAGAATGGTGATCAGTATGAAATTGATGTGAAGTTTCTTTATGCATATATGGAACAAGATGTTGCTCCGAATTCCTGTCGCAAAGTGCCAACACAAGACATCCCAACATCAATCTCTTTAAACTCGCAAAAAAATAACCTCATACCCTGGGCAAGCTTACGGCCTGCTACAATCCAAGAAAATTTTTTGAAGCTTAATTTTAGTCCATCAATCAAAGTGATGTCAGCGGAAAAAAACAATCAAAATTCAGATCAGTTGTATCGTTTAAAGCGCTCAAACATTTCCGATGACGTTTATGACATGCGTATAGACGTCAATTATGAGCCACTGGTAAATCGAAGCATTCTGGGGAAGACATCTGCACTCAAAGTTAGCGTAAATGTAAAAACAAATCGGTATGGTTCGCCCATACTGAATAATACTTACGCCAGCGAGTTCATCGTAGACTATAAAACGATTAATAATATTTCGGTTGCCAAGTCTCGCCGAAATTGGAAGCAAACTGAGATTGAAATATACAGCTTTCTTACAAAAAGTTTAGAAAGCCACCTTGGGCATTTAGAGTGCATCAATATATCGCCAAAAATCAATATCGTGAATAAAGAGATCTCGCTGAATTTTGGCAGTGCTGAGGGAATTGGCCCAAACGACTTAATTGTTGCGAAAGATAAAACTGGAAAAGACGTTTTCTTAAAAATTAAAACGCTTGGACAGCATAGTGCCGCTCTTTCACTAATATCTAATCTAAAAGATTACGCTTCGTTAAGAGCAAGCAGCGTACATATTCTAAGCGGGATTTGAAGCCATGCCTCTGTTAAGATTATTTATGCTTACATTAAATTTCTTTGTATGGACTGGCTTTAGCACAGTGCAAGCATCCGAGCGCGTCAATGGATTTGAAATAAAAATGCAAGCCAAGTCGGTTGTAACCGGTAATGGAACGCCACTCGAATTGATGGTTTCGGACAGACGTACATTTTTCAAATGTGCCGAACCGCTTACTTTTTCACCACGCATTGAAAATGATTGGAGCACAGTGGAAGTTAATTGTGCCTCCGAAAATTGGTCTACAGTTTTAAGAAATAACCAACCTTTTCAAATTGAGGAAGAATTTGAGAATACGTTTGATCCATTAAAATCCAAAACGGTCGTAGTTAGGAAAAATATAACGAAAGGCGAGGTTATAACGGAAGATCACCTTACCTATTCATTTCAAATTTCTGACGACTTACCTGGTGGTTTTACCAGCATGTCAGAAGTCATCGGACGAAAGGCAAAATTTAACTTGGCCCGTGGCGCGGTGATAAAGACAAGGCAGCTTGAAATTGTATATCCTGTTGAAAAAGGCAAAGCCGTATTAGTAGTTGCTGATAATTCGCGTCTATCGATTACTGTAAACGCGATCGCACTTGAAGCCGGACAACTTGGTGATATGATAAAGGTTAAGAATAGCACATCAGGCAAAATCTTAAATGCTATCGTAACAGGTGAAAAAAAAGTTTCACCTTTGACTAACATGTAATTGATCCGGGTCGTAGATGGTCTCGAAAGGAGATTTCAAAATGGTTGAATCAGTCAGACATAATCCAAATATTGGATCGAGTGCTGTTCATGACCAGAATAAGTCGCGCGGAAAGGTAATGGATAGTAATCCAGCACCTGCGGCGAACAATGCGACCTCTGTAGAGGCTTCTGTTGACGTGTCTCTAACGATCACAGATAAAATCAAGTCGCTTTCTAGTGAACCACCCGTAAATATTCAGCTTGTGAATGAAATTCGTCAAAAGGTATCCGAAGGTCGCTACCCAATTGATTTGAATGCCATAAGCAGCAAAATGTTTGAAAGCATCAAAAACGGTTAAAAGGTAACCTTATTCATGCTTTCAAACGACATTATTGACCAGCTAGTTTCAATCAGTTCGAAACTAGACAATATGATTTTGCCTGAAGACAACATAACTCAAGAAAAAATTTCTCATCTAAAAAATATCATTATCACATTATCGGATCGCCACTCGGAGCTTTCTAAAACAGACTTACAGATTTTAATTAGTCAGCTCCAAGCCGCTTTAATAGACTTGGATGAAGCAACCAACAACCGAATAGAAATGCTCAATTTTGTAAATAATATCGCCCCTAAATAATCACTTATTATTAATTTTGTCGAAAAGCTTAGCCGCTTCGTCTTGTTTCACAATGACCTCTTCAATCGCCAATTGCTCTGTGACACTGGCCATTATTGGGCTTGCTTCTTCAATACCAAAGGCCTGCGCTATGCTAAGCCAAACGTAAGCACTCGCGTAATCGGGTTCGACCATCAATTCTGTAAAGGTAATTCCTAATTTTAGAG
>WTJN01000055.1 GCA_011526265.1 Candidatus Arcticimaribacter sp.
TCGCAAAGTACAAGCTACTGTTTTTGGTTAAATCAGCTTTTGGGTTCTTTTTTAACTGCATTATTACATTTATTAGATGGCTAATTTAAAAAATTACCCTTATCAAAGATAATTTTTAACGGAGTTTTTCCAAGAACAAAAAACAAGAGCACTCCAGTCGAATTGGCAAACAAATCCCAACCTTCAAAAGTGCGGTAGACCAAAAAAACTCCCTGAATGACCTCAATGATCCCGCCATACAAGAATGTGAAGACTGCAGTTCTTGGCACTGCAAAAGGGGCGTCAAAATCGTGAACAGCAGCCATAGATGTACTTAGCGCTAAGGTAAAATAAGCTGATGCATGAAAAATTTTATCGACAGAAAGTCCCGAGGGAACTTCGATGGGAATCGACAGCGGCACAAATGAAAGAAAAGCAATGACCGTCGCTACAAAAAAAGCAAGAATCGAAAAGGTATACCTAGGCCACCAATGCATTGTAGCCTGCCGCATCAAGTAGAGATTCCACGGCGGAAGTGTCGCTAACTTCAACTTTTATCATCCAACCGGCCCCATAAGGATCTTCGTTGACGGCCTCTGGTGCGTCGAGCAATGCTTCGTTGACCTCCACGATGGTGCCCGATACAGGCATGAAAAGATCCGATACCGTTTTGACCGCTTCTACAGTTCCAAAAACAGCTTCTGCCTCGAGAGTTTCATCCAATGTTTCTACTTCCACATAAACAATATCACCCAGTTCGCCCTGGGCAAAATCAGTAATTCCGACCGTTGCAATGTTGCCGTCTAGGGCAACCCACTCATGGTCTTTGGTATAACGAAGATTATCGGGTGTATTCATTTGCAAATGTTTTGAGCAAATATAATTTTTTCACCCCAACTGTCTGGTGTTAATTTCCAAAATTGTAGCGAATAGTAAACCCAGAGCGTAGGTTGGTTTGTGGAAATGCTGTCGAGATCGCAAATTTTGAGAAATTGTGATCGTAGAAAAAGATGCCCGTTAGGTTACGCGACAAAATATAATCGGCAGAAATCTTGATCGACCACAACGTTTGCCCTGCTGTAACTTGGTTATTGTCGATTTCAAGATTACGCAACACGGTGATGTTATTGCGATACGACAAGTCTGCTTTGATGTTTAAATCTCCTTTGAGGGTACGCCTTCTCCCTCCAATTGATGTTCTAAATGGCAGGTCTTGAATGCGGTAGCCAAGGCCCATGATGTATTCTTCACCGCTCGTTTCTGTGAGTAGATTGTTGTCCAAACTCAAGGAGAGCGCACGATCGGTTTTGACCTCAGCAAGCAGTTTAAATGAATTTTTAAGTTCCATGTCTACCCGAATCAAGGGATTAAATTGCTCCACCAAGTTAATGTTCCCAAACAATTTTTCGGTCACAAAATTGCCGTTAGCATCTTTGCTCAATGGCGATGCGGCGTCATAGTCCAGGTTGGTTTGAAACTGATTGATGGTATAACTGGCACGATATCCGTGGGTAATGGCAAAGCGATTAAAGCGTTTTTTGATGGTTTTGTTGTTCATCAGCCCGGTGTACTTCAAATTCCAGTTGGGCAAAGGAATTTTTTGCACGGGTTCTAAATCAATGCTCGCGGCATCTGTCCCGGAATAAGCGGCCAAAAAAGCGGGGAGAATCACATCTTGTTGTGTTTTCCCATACCCCACTGGATAGCCGTCGGCATCGCGATCGGAGGTGGAGATTCCGCGTTGATTGGCCAGTCGATTGGCCACCACTAAACGATTATTTCTAAACGCATCAAAATAGGGACTGTTGGCTCCCGAAGACCTTTTGAACGCTGTTTTGATCAAAAGGGTCGATATCCCAAAATTGCCAAATACATTGGTGTTTAACGCCTGATATCCCTCATCGGTCACTTGAAAATTCTCGGTGATGTTTTCCGAGAAATTCCGCTCCGCATTGAGGTCGATGAGTAAACCCTTCCCAAAATTAAGTTGCCCCGTCACATTGAGCTGATTGGTATGGACCTGACTGTAAGGTTGATTAAAATTGGGGAAATTCGTTAGCCATCCCTGTTTGGCCGCTTCATAACGCACATCGGCTTGGCTGCCCATGGTGAAGGCAAAAGTGGGCTGAACACTGCCTAGGAGTCCTACTTTGGGCAGATAACCAGGAAGGACCTTTCCGCTACTTTCGGTATAAGAAAACTGAAGGCGTTTGAGGGTCGCTACAACATCAACAATAGCTTTCAAGACCTTGCGTTTCCCTTTCGGTTTTTTGGCTTTCACGGTGTCGACTAGGGTGTTTCTTCGCGGTAAAATTTGGCGCAGCTTGTTTCGTTGGTTCAAGTTCAACATTCGGTAAAGTCGATCGGTAGAAATGGAACCATTGAGTGTTTTTGAATTGTTGTTTTGAACGGTATTGACAATACCGAGGGCCTGCCCTGCTTCGTTGGTCACTTCGGCCAAAACATCCGAGCCGCGCTGCCAACTAAAATCACCATCATAACTATAATTCGCATCGATAAATCGCAAGAATGAGATGTGGGTAAAGGGAAGGCGATAGGTCAGATTGATCCGCTGAAAATGACGGTTGGGATCGCCCATGTCCCAGAGACCGTCCCATATACCACGGGCCTTGTCTACCCGCATCACCCCATCGGCATCCTCAGTCAAATAGTTCTTAATAATGTTGTTGCTTGAGGCAGTAAAATTCATGCGCAACGATCGAGTAATGTTGTGATTTAAGGCATAGGTCCAATCGAACAAAAAGTTGCGCTGCTGTAGCGCAGGAAGACCGCGTTGTTGACTGGCATCAACCCCTTCCAAAAAGACTTCACGGAAGCGTTGCGAATTAAATACTCGGTTAATATTTGACGTAATCGAAATGTTATCCGGAACAGGATTTAAATTGATTTCTGAAAGCCAGCGTAAATAGTTTTTACGCGAAAAAAGTTTGACCTTACGCAAAGGATTGATTTCGAATGACTTAAAATTGTGTCCGTAATTCACCCCCAAGCGAAGGGTTTTGTTGACCTGATCCTCGATTTCAAAATCGCGGTGTTCGATCTCGTTATAGGCATAGGACACATCAAAATTTTCAATGTTGTAAAATCGTTGCTTGCTGGGACTCCCCGTCTTCCGAACACCAATCATACTCACGCTTTTTCGCTTAGTAAAGTCTATGCCCTGTTGTTCGATGGCTTGGCGTTCTTCGGCGTTATCGGCAGTTGCAAGGCGATCATCAAAACGAATATCTTGATAAAACGGGTCGTATTCTGGGGTGATTTCTGAGATCCCATAACCATAATTTACGGGTAGATTGACACCCCATTTTTGAGGAAGCAATTGTCCCGCATTGACCGTGGAAATAATATCATATTGGAGAACTTTTTCACGGCTTCGCTGATTGGGCGATTGGTCAATGCTTCCAAAACCAATGGTCGAATAGCGACCACTGGCGCTGATATTGGCGAAGTCTGCCACATTGGCGTCGAGGCTTCCAATGGCTGCCCAACCGCCTTGACTGTCAATACCAGCAATGCGCAACTCGTTAAACCATACTTCTCCACACAATTCATCTCCCAAGCGTGTGGACGGATTTTTGACCCCAATCATCACTGTACGAATGGCCCCCAACGAAGGATTCCCCTTGATGGCAAATTTGTATCGCTTCTGACCCGGTAGAGAACTAATAGGAGTAAATTCTTCAATTGGCTGAAGGTTTTCATCAAAATAATTGGCTTCCACAAAAGAAGGGTTCTCCAAATAGGCGGCTTTCATTTTGGTGAGCAATGCAATGGGCACATCAATGGAATTGAAATCCGGCAACCACACTTCTTCGGCCGACAGTTGATTGGCTGTATTTTCTACATAAGTGGTGGGCTTGAGCGGTACTTCTATCTGGTAATAATTGTCTTGATAGTCGGTACCTAATCGAATAAAAGCCACCATTCTTCGGTCATAGTCTTCGGTTGTACCACTACCGGGAAGGGGGCTTTGCCCTTGAATCGACTCGGCGTGTAAAAACATTTTCAACTTCTCATATTGCCGTAAATCAATTTCAACGCCTTTAAAAATTCCCCGCGCATCCATGGGCTGAAGATTGCACACCCGAAAGGAAAGCGACTGTTCATTTTGTCGAACAATAGTGTTGTTGTTGTTGATTTGTTCCCGACGAATTTCGGGCGGTAAAACATAATTGACCGGGATACGATTTTCATTTTCAAGAATGTTTACCGTAGATATATCGACCGTTGTATTGGGGTTGCGCGAGAGGTTTTCATTCAACGATCGATTGTAACGTCTCCAATCGCCCCGCACCAGATCCAAGGTGCCGAATCGCATGACGACTTCTTGGTCGAAACCGCTGAGCAACATCCGCATAAAACGCACTGAACGCAAGTCTTCAATCCCGTTGAATTTGTTGAAATAACGATCGAAAGTAGTGCCTTGATAATAATTCTTATCCAATGGAATTTTAAATTGAATCCAGCGAGTGGTGAGGCTTTGACCGTTGGGCAGGTCTACAGTGACATTTTCCCGCACATCTGTCACAAAAGGATGGCTTCCCACCTGCATATTTTTTTGAATGGGAATGTTGTATTCAAAATAGCTGTCAATGGTGTTCATGGTTTGATCCCGATTGACATCCTCGGCATCAGGCTCGGCGGTGCTTCCCCGATCGGTATCTGAAAAAGCAATGGGGGAATTCCCGTCTGTTCCATTAAAGTTTTTATATCGGTCGATGATCCCGCCATCGGCTTGTAAAAAATAGGTGTAGTTATCTCCGGCTGGATCTTCTGCTGGCCCGTTGGGATAAAATTCTCTTTCTTCCTCATCGTTCAATCCGTCCAAGCCTACATCTTGTAATTGGCGATCTTCTTCAAGCGTATTGAAAGCATACAAGAGCGATTGCGAAGCTGGTGTTTTTCCCCAAACGGTGGTCTGCACCGCAGTGGGTGTTGTACCCGGCAATCCGTTTTCATATTGTTTACGTCCATCGGGCAAGATGTCTTCCGAGATATTTCCCAAATGAAAGGTAAGGGTGCCCAAATCGTCGCTGGTCGAGGAAATTTCGTTGAAAGTATCCAACACCCAAAATTCGATGAACTCTACATTGGACTGCTCAAAATTGGTCGCATTGATCCCCCGCATGATCCCTCCCCAATGTTGTTCTACATCTTGTGAAAATCCTGCTGTAGTGTTGTTGTTATACGGCCCTTTTTCTGCTGGAAAATACGCCAAGTCTAATGTGGTTTGAACGGTCGTTTGCCCTTGCACCAAGTCTTGTTCCGGAAAAATTTCGTTGATGAAAATACGGCGCGTGCTGTTGAGCGATAGATCTGAATTACTCACATTATCGGGGCGTAATTGCGATGAGTAGAATACAGGGTCTACCGTATACCACGCCAATTTGGCGCGATGGTGACCCGCGGTTAAGTTATCGTTGCCAATGCCCGATCCTGCAAAGCCTTCTACAGGAACTGAGGCCAAGCGCCAAGCAAACGCTCCTTTGACATCGATATTGGTTTGCGCTCCTTCGAAATCGTCCAAGTATACGTTGGTTTCCCCTTGAAGTTGGGTGTTGCGTGGGTCACCGGCAATGAGGCTGGCAACTTCCCCGCGAAACGCAATCTGTGAACGCGCATCGGTATTGATATTAGGCAGTTTATTCACCAAACGGGTGAGAAAAGGAACTTCGGTTGAAAAATTGGTATTGAATCCAATCATGGTATTGTTGACCGGTTCGGTTCCGTAGTTTGCTTTTTGTGTGAGCGGGTTTTCACTCAAATTGATCAATGTTCCCCCAATGGCCACTTTGTCGCTGAATTGGTGCAGGATATCGATGCCCGAAAAGCGTTTGTTTTGCTGGCCAAAAAAGGTGTTGTTTTCGACCGATATTTTGATGGGAATATTGGAGGCCTGCAGACCGGGGTCCAAAATTTTGACCCGACCAATTTGATAATTGACCGTGTAATCAATGCCTTCACGCAGCACGCGTCCACCGGCAGTGACTTGCACCGACCCCCGTGGAACATTAAACGCGCCAATGGGAATCCCGTCACCTCCGCTCGATTTGTACCGCCCTTTTAATTGAAATTTATTTTTTTCCGTGGCCTCAAGCGCAGCGGCTTGCGTGAGGGCATACATTTCTCGGAAGACATATTTGGCCTGGTTGGCATTATACGTCAATTCATTGTCGTAGTCTTCTGTACCTGTATTGGGGCTTCCCAAAAGCTCAAAGAGATTTTCTCCAAAAGGCTCGACGGTTGGGAATATTATTCGACCAAATTGTTGGTCGACCGTTATTCCGGGAATAAAATCAAAAAATCCGTCGCCCTCGGGTTCTGGATCGTTGTAGACGTTCAATCGGTCAAGCTTCAATGTCCGCAACAGAACGGTATTGTCCAACGCTTCGGGCCATAGAGAAGCATCAACGGGACTGAGGTAGTTGATGGGTGATGGATCGGTGTAGAGAATGTTGAGTCTAAAATCTTCTGCGGCCAACTGAAATGCCCCTGTATTGTAAATGTTTTTCATCATCAAATCCCATACGGGTTGACGAACGTCGGTGAGACTGCTTTTCAGCATTTTGACCACCAAATTGTTGGTTTCAACCACGGGGACAACAGAAGTAACCCCTCCTTGAGGATTGGTTTGCACATTGTTTTGCGTGGGATCGATGGAGGTTCCTGCAATTCCTCCATTGGCAAATTCCCCCACTTGATACACCTTCCCATTGTAGGTGAACTGGAAGGCTACCCCCAGAATTTCATCGTTGCTCAAACGCTGAGAAAGCGATATATAGCCCAATTGAGGATGAAAACTGTACTCGCTAGGTTCGAGTTTTCGAGCACTTTCCAAAATGGTATAGTCGATCCCCTCTTGAACGCGACCATTCATGACGCCAAACCCTTGGGTCACTGTACCAATATCGCGAATGGCTTCCGTTAAATATCCTCCTTGACCGATGGCTTCAGGATTCAACTTGTTCGCTTCATTATCGGGGACACCAACAATGGATGGGCCGAAAAAATCATTGTCTAGATTCGCCAAACGTGTATTCTCAGGGTTGGTCTCCCCCAAGTCTTGTAGCGCAACCAGGTTGCGAATATTGTTTGTTTGCGACTGTCGATTGGTGATCCATACCTCGAGACGAGTAATTTGAATAGGGGAATTGATGAAGGGGTAACTTTGCAAAAAACGGTCGTAATTGTCGCGGAAGTAATGCGCCAAAAAATAGTGCCTGTCCGCTTCATAATCGAGGGCAAACATGGAAAAAGTTTGCAGTGTTCCTCCCCCTTGAGCGACCACCGATTGGGACTGTGAACGCTGCTCGGCAAAAACCCCAGTGATGCTGGTGCGACCAAACTTTAACTGGGCCTTCACCCCCATTAAACTCTGCGCCCCAGTGATCAAGCTGCTGTTCAAGGGCATGTTGATATTCCCAATGTCAATGTTTTGTAAAATAGCATCCTCCGACGCATTTTGGTTGAGAAAACTGTTGATCTGATTTTGATAGTTCCCCACTAGACCGTCGACACTCGATGCATTGTCTTTCAACGATTGTAACTTCCCGCGCACGTTATCAAAGGTTTCACGGGCATCATTGACCTGACCTACTTTATTTTTCACATTGTCCAATCGACTTTGCAAGGACTCCGGAAAATAGTCGGTGAGTTCATTGATCTGTGGAGGATTAAATTGCAGCTTAACCAAGTTTTGAAAATCGAAGGTGGACTCGGTGTCGTAATTGGCCGTAATCTGAAGGCGTTTCCCAATGGTTCCAATCAAACTAAGATTGATCCGTTGGTCGAAATCAAATCCAAAGTTCCTGCGGTTTCGCGGTGAAAATCCTGGATTGTCAGACCGTTGATACCTTACTCCCAAGTCAATTCCGATGGATCCCTGTGGGCGAACATCGATTTCATCGCCACCAAAAATCGAGGAAAAAAACTTTGAATTCATGTATAGCTCGGGCAAGAGGTCTTTTTGCGCTTGGTCGTCTTTCCCTGTTTGACTCAGCGCACTTACTTTTTGCTTGAAGTATTGATTCATTTGTGCCTTGAGCAGTCTTTCTTCAAATTGCTTTGGCGTCATGATCAGGGGCAAACCCAGTGGAATATCCCCAATGCGTTGGGAAAAAATATAACGATTGGTGGTAGGATCGTATTGATAGAGGCTCCAAAGATCTTGTTGAGCAGTGGTGGGTGAAGTTCCCGAGGGGGGTTGCGATTGGGAATAGGCTACTGTGCTCCCCAGCGTGAAGAAGATCACGAAGAGAAAAACAAAACCAAAAGCAGTAAACGGTGCTTTTATCCGATCAATCAAAGGCGTTTATAATTTATTCAAAGCCAGCTTGATCAGCATTTCTACAGAACGATCAGGATCACTTTGAAGTAGGTTATCAATCACTTTTTCGGCTTGCTTACGTGGGTAACCAAGAACCTCTAGTGCTGATAACGTTTCTTCTTTGATTGTATTGCTTTTAATGACAGGAATTTCCTCCATTCCTGCAATGTTTTGAACTTTGTCTTTCAATTCGATAATCACCCGTTGAGCGGTCTTCAATCCAATTCCTTTAACTGCCTTGATGGCGGCAATGTTTTCGTTGACAATCGCTTGTTGAATTTCTGAAGGACTCATGGACGAAAGCATGGTCCGTGCCGTGTTGGCACCGATCCCTGAAATAGAGATCAATAAACGAAAAACACTGCGCTCTACCGTTTGATAGAAACCATATAGCGTGTGTGCATCTTCACGAATTTGAAGGTGAGTAAACAACCGAATGTTTTCTTCTCGCCCCAACTGTTCGAAAGTATGCAATGAAATGTGGACTTCATATCCAACCCCTTGACAATCAATGACCACATGGGTGGGATACTTTTCGATTAAACGTCCTTGAAGCTGGGTAATCATACTTTTTCTTTTTGTTGTGCATCGACCACGGCCACAGCAGCCATATTGACCATTTCGTCTACACTGGCCCCTAACTGCAACACGTGTACCGCCTTGTTGAGACCCAATAAGATGGGACCCACAGACTGTGCACCATTCAACTCTTTCAATAGCTTGTAGGTAATATTGGCCGATTCGAGATTGGGAAAAATAAGGGTATTGACCTTTTTCTTGACGAGGTCTGAGAACGGGAAACGTTCCTCCAGCATGGTTCTGTTCAGGGAAAAATCGGATTGCAACGGGCCATCCACCTCCATTTCGGGGTAGTAACGGTGTAAGTAAGCCACGGCTTCGCTCACTTTTCGAGCATTGGGGTGGCTAGATGCACCAAAGTTGGTATAGGATAAAAGCGCCATGGTGGGCTTAAACCCAAACAGTTGCACCATGTGGTGATTCATCTGTGCAATTTTTGCCAGTTCTTTGGCCGACGGATCGATGTTGATCGATGTATCAGATAAAAATAACGGGCCTTGGTCGGTGAGCATCAAATTGGTGGCAGCTATGCGGGTCACCCCTTTGGCTTTATCAATGCATTGCATGACGGGCTTTATGACAGTTGCATAACTGCGGGAGTAGCCCGACAGCATGGCGTCTGCGTGCCCGGATTTGACCATCATGGCCGCAAAATAGTTGCGCTCTCTCAGCAATGATTTTGCTTCGTATTCGGTGATGCCCTTGCGCTTGTGTTCCTCCCAATACAAGTGCGCATACTCATTTTTGATGGGGCGTTCTTCGATAGATTTTGGATCCAAAACGGTTACCTCATCGGTAAAATCAATGGAGTGCATCAAATCTTTGATCACTTCTTTTCTACCAAGCAATATGGGTTCCCCGATGCCCTCTTCTTTGACGATTTGTGCGGCCTTGAGCACATCCATTTGTTCGCCTTCGGTAAATATAATGCGTTTGGGGTTTTGCTTAGCACGGTGGTGCAAGACCCGCAGGGTTTTTTGCTCTGCCCCTGTTCTGGAAGCAAGTTCTTCACGATAGCGTTCCCAATCGGTTATGGGCGATTGAGCAATGCCCGATTCCATGGCAGCTTTGGCCACAGCCATGGGCACCTCAACAATCAATCGAGGGTCGAACGGTTTTGGAATAATGTAGTCCGGACCAAAAGTCAGTCGGGTTTCATTGTAGGCCAAATTTACCTGTTCAGGCACAGGTTTTTTGGTCAGTTCGGCCAACGCATTCACGGCTGCCATTTTCATTGCTTCGTTGATCCCGGTTGCGCGTACATCGAGCGCCCCACGGAAAATAAACGGAAATCCTAGGACATTGTTGACTTGGTTGGGATGATCGGAACGGCCAGTGGCCATCAGCACGTCATCGCGAGTGGCACAAGCAAGGTCATATTCTATTTCTGGATCGGGGTTGGCCATGGCAAAAACAATGGGATTGTCTGCCATGCTCAATAGCATTTCGGGGGTAACGATATTGGCGATGGAAAGGCCGATGAACACATCCGCTTGCACCAAAGCATCTTCGAGTTGATGCACGTCATGATGAGTCGCAAACTCGGCCTTCTCGGCACTGAGGTGTTCGCGGTCTTGGCGAATCACTCCCTTGCTGTCGGTCATGATGATGTTTTCTGCTTTCGCGCCAAAGGCTTTGTACAAGCGTGTACACGAAACCGCTGCAGCTCCCGCTCCGGAGATAACGATGCGCACCTCTTCGAGCTTTTTTTGCGCCAGCTCAAGGGCGTTCAAGAGCGCAGCACACGAAATAATGGCCGTACCGTGCTGATCATCGTGCATGACGGGAATATCCAATTCCTCCTTAAGACGACGTTCAATTTCAAACGCTTCGGGGGCTTTGATGTCCTCGAGATTGATGCCGCCAAAAGTAGGGGCAATCGCTTTCACCGCTTCAATAAATTTGTCGGGGTCTTTGGCGTCGACTTCAATGTCAAAAACATCAATTCCTGCAAAGATTTTAAACAATAGCCCTTTCCCTTCCATGACGGGTTTTGAGGCTTCGGGACCAATATCGCCCAGTCCCAAAACCGCTGTTCCGTTTGAAATAACCGCCACCAAGTTTCCTTTGTTGGTGTACTTATAGAGGTTGTTCGGATCTTGTTCGATCTCTAAACACGGCAAGGCAACCCCCGGTGAATAGGCCAAGGCCAAGTCACGTTGGGTGCTGTATTTTTTGGTTGGAACGACTTCTATTTTTCCTGGGCGTGGTTTGGCGTGGTAGACCAAGGCCTCGCGACGAATGTTTTCTTTGCTCATAGGAAAGCGATTTAAACAAATGTAGCAAGACTTTGCCTACTCATCGTTTTTTTGAAGAAAAAAAGGCACTTTGTATAGAAAGTAGTAAACTCAAAAACAACCGTTTCCTAGTCAGTTGTTTCGGCCTTCTGCTTCACAAACAGAGAGAAGATCCCACCGATGATGAGAAACACACCTGCCAAACGAATCACATTGATGGGGTTGTTCCCCAAGAGGTCGTAGACAAAATACTGCATCGAGAAAATCTGAATGATCATTGGGATCACGATAAACATGTTGAAGATCCCCATATAGACTCCTGTTTTATTACTGGGAATGGAAGAGGCCAACATTTCGTAGGGCATGGCCATCATGGAAGCCCAAGTGATCCCCAAACCAAAAGAGAATAAATAGATTTGTGCCACTTCAATCCCGTCGCCCAATGGGAGGGTAAATAAAATCGTTGTATCGTTGAGCAACGGCATACACAGTAGTCCGATTCCTCCTATGGCTAAACTGACAAAATGCAAGCGCTTAGCACCCAACCGCCGTGCAATGGGAATCAATGCAAAGGCCACCGAAAAGCAAATGATATTATAAGTACCATTTAGGTTCCCCGTTAAAAGTTGCGCCTGATTGAAAAAACTACTCGCGGGATCGGTGGTATTGTAAAGGGATAAAGACAAGGCAGAGGTAAGATATTGCCAGTAACAAAACATGGCATACCACGGAAAAAACATCACGGGAATGAGCTGTTTCATGGTCGTGGGCATTTCTTTAAAGGCGACCACAATCTCATCCCATGTGCGCTTGACCAAACTCCCCTTGGCTTTTTCGGCCTCAATCTTGGCCAATTCTTCGGGCGTTGGAGGGTATTCGGAGGTGGTAAGCACTGTAACCAAAATCGTTGCAGTGGAAGCGATGGCTCCAATCCCAAACGCCCAGTAGGTCGACACCGGAATACCGTTGTCCATTTTATCGCTTAATGCCAAGATGCCCAAGGACACCAAAATGGCGGGAGTGAAATTGGCCAGCGTGGTTCCCAGACCGGTAAAGAAACTTTGCATCAAAAAACCCAAAGAGTATTGTTTCTCGGGTAGTTTATCTGAAATGAAAGCACGATAGGGCTCGAGCGCAATATTGTTTGCCGCATCGAGAATCCAGAGCAAGCTGGCGGCCATCCAAATCGAACTGGAATAGGGCATGGCAATTAGGGCCAAACTCGCTACAATGGCTCCGATGAGGAAGAAAGGTTTTCTCCGGCCAAACTTGGGCGACCAGGTACCGTCGCTAATCGCACCAATGATGGGCTGTACCAATAAACCTGTCACCGGCCCTGCCAGCCACAACATGGGGAGTTCTGCCTCATTGGCCCCTAAGTATTTGTAGATGGCACTCATATTGCTTTGCTGTAATCCAAAACTGAATTGAACCCCAAAGAACCCAAAGTTCATCGTGAGGATTTGCCCAAATGAAAGTTGCTTTTTTTCCATAATGATCTATTCTGTAGTCGTGACTGCTGACGCTGTTCGACGCGTTTCTATATTCTGGGCAATGAACTGCCCTACGGCCTCCCCTTGCTTCACCCCTTCTTCAATGGCCATCATGTAGTGGATTCCTCCGTAAAGTCTGGAAATAGCGGCTTCTTCAGAGGCGTGTATAAAAGAAGTATACGACCGTGTGGGAAGGCCAAAGGCTTCCTCAGTCGTGTCGTCAAAGGCAAATTGCGTCCCAAAAAGCTTGGTAAGCACCACCGCAGATGCTCTTGAAATAACCGAATGCCCACTGGTGTATTCGGGGAAAGGAGGCGTTTGCAGCAACGGCATCCAATCCTCATCATAGTGCTTGTTGATCAAGGTTTCTGGTCGCACAACAAGGGTGTTCCACTTTTCATCCCAGCAACTGATAAAGGCGTCGAACAAGGCCATCGATACATGCGCATAAGCATCGACTGTGGCGACAAAATCTGTTTGCGCTTTTTCGGTGACAATTTTTGTGATGCCAATCCAATGCCCGCCGGGGGTGATCTTTTTTGTGGCAAACATGGCATGCCCCCGATGGTGGGTCACATAGGGATTACAATCCCAAAACTTAGCGATTTCAATTTGTTCATCGGTCAGGTTATCGCCTACCTCAAACACCTCTTGCAACTGTTGTTGGAAAGGGCTGTCTTTTGTCAAGTCAAAGGCCAAAGGGGGTTTGGGCTGAAACTGTGATGCAGAATCCAAGACCAAGGTGCGGATTTTGTTCCAATGCGGCTCAATCCCATCCATGTAGTCGGGCGGTGTGGGTTTCCAAAATTTTTCCTCCTCCAATATGGTGTATTTTGGGTAGGTCCGCGTTTGGTTATAAAGGTCGCCGCTTGCCCAGGCGAGAATGTGTTGGGTCACATCATCGGCATACGCCCGCGAGGCACTGCGCACACGACGTGGAACCCCCATAGATTTGATCGTATTTTCCAATTCTTCCTGAAAGGTTTCCATACGGTCTTCTGAAAAAATCAGGGATTTGCCAATCTGATTGAAGGCGTAGAGGGCCGCCAACTCTGCCGAAGCATTTTCGGGCATCTTTGGTAAAGCAGACAAAGCGTTTACTTGTCCGACCAAGGAACGGTACTGCACCGGGTAGTTGACCGCTAAAATTTCATACGCTGCAATAGTAGGGTACATGTAAACCCGCGAGGCAACAGGCGGAGAGAAAATATCGTATACAACAATGTCAGATAGATTTTCCATCGCATTGCGAAAAAGCGTTGGGTCTTTTAACTTTTCCTGGTAGGAAGTATCCTCGGCACATTGCAAGAAAAGAAAAAGAGAACAAAAAAACAGGGCAAGGTTTTTCATCAGTTTCAATTTAGTTTGCATCAAAGTATAATTCTGAACGCCAATTTACATCATTTGTTTCACTAAATGGGCTA
This sequence comes from Candidatus Arcticimaribacter sp., assembly GCA_011526265.1. Classification (GTDB taxonomy): domain Bacteria; phylum Bacteroidota; class Bacteroidia; order Flavobacteriales; family Flavobacteriaceae; genus Arcticimaribacter. The sequence continues at coordinate 14,060 of WTJN01000055.1, forward strand.
TCGTAAAAAACTTCTACCATAGGGAAGGAAAGTGTTTTACCTTGGTGTTGCACCGCCTGAATGACATTGAACCAGCTACGGTGCGATTCGTTGTAATTGCCATAAAAAGTTTGTTTCTGCCCTTGAACCGCTGGCTTATCGGTGACAAAAAGAAACGGATCTTCGCCTTGGAAAACAAAGTCATCGGGCACTTGAAAACAAAAATCAAACGACAAGGTTTGTTGTGCCAAGTCGATGGAATTGATATACAACCGTGGCGGAGATTTTTCTCCCTTGGGCAAGTGAAACGACAACGCATCAATGTTGCGATTCATCTGGTTGGCCTTTTTACTTATGGTGGTGTTGACCTTTTGGCAAAGACAACGACTGGCAGACAGCTCCCCTTTTTCGGGAGATTCCCAGCGGTATTTATTCGCGCTGGATTGCATGGCCCGATAAAATGTTTCTACCATTGCTAGGGCTTCATGCACCTTTTTCGATTGACCTATGATGACGCGCAGTTTTTCAGACAACATTTGGCCTTCTGGGAAAACATACACCTCGGCCTTTGTGGGTTGCCCCGGCGCTGTAGTAAACGACCACTCCAAACGGGTTTTTTTATCCGATAAAAGGGTAGAAAAACGGAGCTGGTCTTCCGTTGTCGTGTCTAGCACAACATCAGTTTGCTTTTGCAAGCTGTGGTAGACAAACCACGGAGCGTTTTCTGTCTTAAAACTAATCTTGTAGGCAAAAGAAACGCCAAAGAGATAGCCCATCAAACCTGTGAAAAGTAGAAGGGCCACCATAAGTACATAAAATCGAATTCCTTTCATCAATCAATATCATTTAATGGATACAATTTCAACGGCTGGTTATGACAAACCGTCAACAAATAAGTGGTCTCATTTAGGGTGACTTGCTCAAGCCCTGCCAAGTGCTCGTGGAACAAGTTGATGCCCCAATCTGCCAGGGGTCCATATGCTTCTGTGGAAGAAAAGTACATGGGTTGTTGCGCCTTCCAAACCCCTTGATAAGGGGGTAAATCTTCTTTTGCACCCCCCATGATCAGGTAAGATTGATCGTCCTTGTTGATTTCTTCTATGGTGCGTAAGGGTCCGTATTGAAATGCCGTGGGGAGGGGTTGAAAGCGATAACCCTCAGCGGTTTTTTCTAGGTAACCACTGCGCAATTCATCTACAGTGTGGAGGACGGCTTTTGAAAGCTTGTCTTTTCCCACCACCTGCTCGATTGTTTTTCCAGCAAAGTCGGCATAAGCGTTGTAGCGCTTACGAATAAATCGCTGTAATTGTCCCGCCAATTTATCCTTGTCGTCCAACGGATAATATTTCTCTTCTTTGGCAAGTGCCAAAATGGTTTCTGTTTGGCCATTTTCATCAAAATCGTCCACGTACATTTTTAGGGGAAGTGAAGCGGTAGCTTTAAACTTGGTGTTGAGTCCTACATTGCCCAAAACAAGATCTATGTCTCCATCCTTGTCTACATCATAGGGCACTATTTTTTGCCATAGCCCTTTGGGTTGAGTTTGCAGGTAGCCTTCGGTTGCCTCCGAAAAAACACCCTTGTTGTTTTCCAAAATACGCGGGCTTGCCCATTCACTCACGACCCATAAGTCGGCATCGCCATCTTCATCGACATCCATAAACAACGCATCGGTAACCATGCCTAAATCTTCAAAGGTGGACGCAGAAGAAAGGGTTAATTTTCCATTGTTATTGATGAGCAGATGGGACTTTGGAGCTACACCAAACTGCCCGCTCACCGCACGCGATCCCACAAAATAGTCATCATCGCCATCGTCGTCTATATCATTGGCCACAATCACCGATGCCGTGTGGAAATATTCGGGAAGTCTCTCCGGGGTATAGGTGAAATTTCCTTGCCCATCATTTTCATAAATACGATCGACTAAGTAGGGCGATTTGTGCGTGTATTCTCCTCCGCCAGAAAGTACAAAGAGGTCCAAATCCCCATCAATATCAATATCGGTGAATAGGGCGTCCACATCTTCAAATTGTCGATGCGCTTCAAAGACAGGAATTTCTTTTTCGCGATAGCCTGTCGAACTCCCGAGCAGCAATATTGCAGGACTTTTTTTTGATCCGCCAATGTAGATATCCTCCCAGCCATCAGCATTCACATCGCCGATGGCAAGACCCGGGCCTTCCGTAGAAATACCATAGGGCATCAACTTCTCACGGTTGAATTCTGGGTAATAGTTTTCTTTGTAAACGCGTCCTAAATCCACACTAACGTCTTGGGCAAGTGCCGGTGCCTGCTCGGCTTTCAACGTCTTTTTTTCACCAGCAACATAGGCAACAGTGAGTTGTTGATTGACGGCTGGAAAAAGAGTGGTCTGCTGTTGATTGGGCCAGACAACAACCAACGAATCAATGGGTTCACCCCCCAACCCAAAATGCATTTGTGGCGGTAGACTGGACTGGTAACCACGGGTGAGATGAAGCTGTTGAAAATAGGTTTTAGAAGGGGTATAAACCGTTGCTTTTGTGCCCACCCCAAAAGGATTTTTTTTAGGGCCCTTAAATGCTAGTTGAAGGAAGGTCTCTCGCTCCCGATCGAGTTTATTTTCCAACAGTGTTGCCGGAGCATTGAAATTATTGATGACAATATCAAGGTCCCCATCCCGGTCAAAATCCGCCACGGCAGAGCCGTTACTCATGCTTGGTTTTTCCTTCAACCAAGTCGCAGACTGGTCTTTGAAAGTGAGGTCCTCTTGCCCTTGAAAGAGTTTGTTGGGAACTATCCCAGAAGGCATTTTAGCTAGCGCCTCAGTGTCCATCAATTTGGTCAGATTGAGTTTGGACTGGATGTCTTCGGAAGAAATGAAATTGATATAGTCGGCATCATTGGGACGTCTATAGATCCCGTTGGTAATGTGCATGTCCTGAAAGCCGTCCAGGTCAAAATCGGCAAACAGTACCGACCAGCTCCAATCGGTGGCATCCACCCCGGAGAGTTGTGCGATTTCTAAAAACTTTTCCCGCCCAGTGTTGAGTTGCAAATGATTTCTTGAAAACTGATCCAAGTACCCCAAAGACCGCTTGCGATTGAGCATATTCAGTGTGGTATTGCCCTTCGATCGTTTAAGCACGACCTCGTCTTGGGGCAACATGTCCAAGGTCATGATTTCTGGATATCCGTCATGATTCAAATCGGCAATGTCATTGCCCATAGAAAACTGACTCACTTGACTAAAATAGTCTTTGGATTGTTCCTTGAATGTCCCATCGGCTTGATTGATATAGAGATAATCGTCTTCAAAAAAGTCGTTACTGACGTATAGATCATCCCAGCCATCGGCATTGATATCGGCCACACTGACCGCCAAGCCGTAACCAAAACCTCCGAGCTGCAGTTGTGCTGCTTGAGAAACGTCGACAAATTTTCCATCGTCGTTGCGCAATAGCTTGTCTGAACTCATCTCATTACGCTCCTCGTTGTTTTCAAAATTGCTGTAGTTGGACGTGTTGTGTAGACCGTGATTCAAGAGATACATGTCGAGGTCACCGTCGCGGTCATAATCAAAAAAAGCAGCGCTCACCGAATAATTCTGAAGGGCTAATCCATAGCGGACCGCTTGCTCTTTGAAAGTGCCATCTTGCTGATTGATATATAGCTCGTTGTAGCCTCTAAATCCATGAATGCCCACCACAGCGCAAACGTAAATATCCAACCAACCGTCGTTGTTTACATCCACCATGGTGACCCCCGTGTTCCAGTCGGCGTTGCCCACCACACCCGCAGCGACAGTGATGTCTTCGAACTGGAGGTTCCCCTTGTTCAAGTAGAGTTTATTTTCCCCTTTGTTGGCCGTGAAATAAATGTCCTCCAAACCATCGTTATTGATGTCCCCAACAGCAACCCCGCCACCGTTATAAAAATAGAGATAATCGAGTATACTCAGCTCCTCCGTGTCGGTAAGCTGATTGGCGAAACTGATGCCCGATTGCGTCGGTGAAACTTCATTAAAGAGGTAATCGTTGCTGCATTGAGTCTGGAACAATCCGACCCATAAAGCAAGAAGAATGTATTTACTTTTTTGAAACATATATCAGGGCTTTTTCGTCATTAATGCCAAATATAACAGCATTTTTTCCATTCCAACCTATGGTGCTACAAGAACGCACCGTTCCCCGTACTTTTAAGCCCGATTGGCTATAGGGTTGCCATTGAAAATTTCCTTTCCCATCGCCAATTAAAAGCTCGCCGTAGCCGGCATCAAGCTTACCAAATTGGGGCTTGAGGTTGTCCTCGCCTCCGGCCAAGAGAACATCTACATGCCCGTCTTGGTTAAAGTCACTAACGACCCCCGTGTTGACACTATTCCATTGTATCTCGCGCGGCAGTGGTTTTTGTTCGAAGACAAGATTTCCCTTGTTCAACACCAAAATAGACTTTGACTCGTTGACCTCTTTAATCAACGCACCCGCAATATTTTCTTTTGAAAACAAATCCCGAACGCCTTTGGTGGCATAGGCAGAAAATTGCACATTTTCTTTTTTTACCTTGGCAATCTGACTCACCAATTCATTGCGCACGTGAATGGGTTTGTCCTTTCCATCAAGCGCCCGCGTAAGGATTTGATCAATCGTTCCGTTGTTGTCAAAATCGTTGATGAACATTCGTGCTGGACTCTCTTTGCTCCCGATATAAACGGAATTTAGGCCTTTGTTCCCCAAAATAAAATCGATGGTTCCATCGGCATTGAAATCCCCCTCAACAATGGTATTCCACCACCCAGAAAGGGTGGATAAATCTGTGGATAGCGGATCGAGATACATGCCTTTGTTTTCAAAGACAGTTGGGGCCATCCACTCGCCTACAACAAGAAGATCTTTTTGATCATCCCCGGTTAATTCAATCCATTTCGCATCGGTAATCATGCCGAGTTTACTGGCATCATAGGCTTTTAGACTGGTGCTGTTTTTGAATTGGCCATTGCCTAGATTCTCTAGAAATACCGCCGTGGGATTGATGCCGTATACTCCCGTGACCGATCGATTGCCAATGAACAAATCGATATCGCCATCCTGATCCATGTCGTAGGGGGCAATGACGCTGGTATTGGCCGTGTAGTTGGGGAGGGCCTCTTCGTTGCGTGAAAATTGACCCGTCCCGTCATTAAGGTAGACACGGTCTTCATAAAGGCGATTGCTCAACGTGATGTCATTCCCGCCCGAACCCACAAACAAATCGAGGTCGCCGTCGTTATCCACATCGATGAAGGCAGCGGCGGTGTCTTCATATTTCTTTTCGTTTTCCCACAAGGCGGCATTGGTGGCAGTAAATGCACCATTGCTTTGTTGAATAAACAGTTGTGCAGCAGCATTGGTGGCATTGCCTAGAAAGACGTCCTCAAGACCGTCATTGTTGACATCGCCAGTAACCACTGCTGGCCCTTCGCGCGAGAGCATTCTAGGCACCAAGACCTCTTTGTCATAGTCCACATAATTGTTTTCGTCATGTGTGGCCCAGGTCACAGACACAGGGTCAAAAAGGGTGGCAGAAGGCAACTTTTGCGTTGGTTTTTTAACCGGTTGTGTGGCCTCAGCGATAGAAAGATGTAAGCGTTGGTTGACTGGCACATCATTTAAAACAGTCTGTTTGTTGTTGGGCCATATGACCTGCACAGAGTCTACTTGGGTGGTTTTACCAAGTCCAATGGTGGTCACCACATCCACCGATGATTGGAATCCACGGGTGGGAATTACCTCCGAAAACAAAACCTTTCCGTTGGTATACACATTGATTTTAGACCCTATGGCAAAAGTGTTATTTTCATCGCCCGACAACTGAAACTGAAGATAATTAGCCCCTTTTTCGGTGGCTTTATTTTGATAGAGCATGACCGGCTGATTGACATTATTGATGATCAAGTCGAGATCTCCGTCGTTGTCCAAGTCGCCGTAGGCGGCCCCGTTGGAAAATGTTTTCTGGTCAAATCCCCAGTCCACCGACATGTTCTTGAATCCTTGCTCGGCGTCATTTCTAAACGCAAGGTTCCGTAGCGGACGCTTGGGCATTTTTTCAATGATATTGATGACATCTTCTTTCTCACCGGTCAAAGCCATGCGCTGTACAACCTCGTTGGCAAAGTAATTAACAAAATCTTGATTGGTCAATTCGTGATAGATCCCATTGCAAACAAACAAGTCTTTTTGGCCGTCGTTGTCCATGTCCCAAATCAACGCCCCCCAACTCCAATCGGTGGCTTCCACTCCGGCGATGGTTGAGATTTCAGAAAAGGTGTTGTTTTGGTTGTTGAACTGCAGGGTGTTTTGCATAAACTGGTGATAAAAAGCCTTTTCTTGCTTTATCCGATAGATATCGAAACCTTCAAACTCTGTTGTTTCTTTAAGTCGGGTGTCTTCACGCGGCAGCATGTCGGTGACAAAAATTTCGGCAAAACCATCGTTATTGATATCGGCCATATCTGCTCCCATGGAGGAATGGCTAATGTGGTTGAGAATGTTTTGAATGTCTTCTTTGAATGTCCCGTCGCCCTGGTTGATGTAGAAATAATCGCGCTCATAAAAATCGTTGGACACGTAGATGTCGATGTAACCGTCTTTGTTGATATCGCCCAAAGTAACCCCAAGACCAAATCCAATGAGGCTGCTATAAATACCGGCACTATTGGTCACGTCAGTAAATACTCCTCCGTTGTTTTGCAATAGGCGATCACCTCCTCCTTTTAGTACTGGATTGACTTTCCATTCTTCGTCAGGCAAATCACGCTTGTCGTTATAGCCCAGTGTCGTTACGGGGATAAAGCTGTTGTTGAGCATATAGACATCCAAATCACCGTCTAAATCATAGTCAAAAAAAGCGGCGTGGGTGGTGATGCCGCTATCGGCCAGTTGGTAGGCTTTGGCCTGTTCGGTAAATGTGCCGTCTTGGTTGTTGATAAAGAGTTCGTTTTCACGCGCCTCGCCTGAAGTCAGACCCGCATTACACACATATATATCCATCCAACCGTCGTTGTTAATGTCGACCATGACCACGCCTGTAGACCATCCTTTGGAACCGCCAACAAGGGCCGTAGAGGTCACGTCTTTAAACACAAAATTGCCTTGATTGAGGAATAACTTATTTTCCGCAGTATTCATCGTCAGGTATACATCGGCAAGGCCATCGTTATTGACATCGCCGATGGCGACCCCTCCCCCATTGTAAAAATTGCGGTACTTAAATACGTTGAGTGTATTGCTGCTCTCAATGGTATTCTCGGCCACCAATTGCGTTTCTTGGGGATCGAGTAGTGTGAATAGGGTGTCTTTTTTTGGTGCTTGACAGCTGGAGAAGATCAAGAAAACCAACAAAAAAGAGTAAATCGTGTTTGGCATAAAGCGTGTCGTTTAATTGTCTGGTAACGAGCAAAAATAATGACTTCAATACAGAAGAAGAAGATCTTAGAATGAAAAAAGGGGCAAATTTAAATTTGCCCCTTTTTGATGTTCAAAATACTAAAGAATTAGTACCCTGGGTTCTGCGTCATGTTTGGGTTGATCAAAGCATCAGCAGGGATTGAATACAACATATACTTTACATCAGATTCAGCTGGCTTAAGCGTTTTGGGCGCCAAGAATGTTCCCCAACGGATCATGTCTTCACGTCTAAACCCTTCCAACCAAAGCTCTCTTGCTCTTTCTGCATAAACGTTATCTAGGTTAGCAGGAATACTGCCTAGACCTACACGTGAACGGATGGCATCGATGTCTGCCTGAGCATTACCGCCGTTTCCACCTCTCAAGGCAGCTTCAGCGCGCATCAAAAGGGCATCGGCATAACGATAAACAACGTTGTCGTTGGCAGGACTGTCAATGTTACGTGCATCGGGAACATACTTACGTGCACGGAAACCTTGCGTTTCGATTGTTGCAGCAGAAGTCATTACCAATTCGTTGATACGGATAAAGTTCAATGGGTTTCCGTTACGGTCTTGTAAAGCCTCTGTTCCTCCCGGAGCGTATTGCTGTCCACGAAGGATACCTACACCTACACCATCAGAGGTACTAAAGTTAGCGACCAAGTCAGGACGCGTGAATGAAGCACGTGGGTCTTGCCCCTCAGATACACCATTTTCTTGGAAGTAGTCATAGTACTCTCCTACGATTACTGGTCCGTTCCATCCACCTGGCGTCATGTTGTAGTGACCACCAGAGAAGTAGAACCAACGGGTATCGGCAACGTCATCGGCGCCACCACCAAGGATACTTTGAAGCGCCAAGATGATCTCCGAAGACTCGTTGTTGTCTACATCAAAGTTTTTCCAGTATGCCGCACCGTCAGTAGAACCAGTGTTCAAACTAGCGCTCATGTCATTGACCAACTCGATTACACGGGTCATGTCAGCAGCGTCGTGCGTAAACTCTGTTGTTCCGTACTCCGACATAAAGACCGCTTTGTTCAAGTGGTATTTCGCCAATAGCATGCGTGCAGCATCTTTTGTGATGTTGTTCACACTTGCAGTACCAGGAGCACCAGGAGTGTCAGGTAAAGCAGCCAAGGCTTCAGTCACCAATTGCACCCCAATAGGGAAAGCTTCTTGGCGCGTATACACTTGTGCATCAACGGTCAAATCGCTATAGTCAGCACGGTAAGGTACTTTTCCAAACTTATCAATCATTTGATAGTAGAACCAAGATTTCAAGAACTTGGTTGCAGCGTGATCCGCACTTTGAGAAGCATCTGCCAACAAAAGGTCAGCGTTAAAGATTCCCGTTAGGAAAATATTATAAGATGCTTGAATGAACGCGTGATCCGGTGCCCACGTATGTGTGTGCAACTGACGTAGGGCGGCGTTATCGTCCCAGTCTGCTCCACGGGTTGGTCCAGCCCATGAGTCAGAGGCCATTTCATTCAATCCACCGTGACGGTTCCACTCGGCATAGATGGCATTCATGTCATTCAATACCGTTCTGTAGGTCACAGAGGATCCTCCTCCGCTGCCTCCGCTACCGGCAGTTACACCGTCAATCGGTGCTTCCTCAAGATCTGTACAACTAACAATAACTGCTGTTGATACAACTAATCCGATTAAATTAAAAAATCTGTTTTTCATTTTTTTTTTGATTAAAATGTTAAGTTAACTCCTAAAGAAAACGTTCTTGCCCGTGGGTAGGTAAAGTAATCCATACCCGCTGATGGGACGCCATTTCTTCCTTTATCAATTGTTACTTCAGGATCGAAACCAGTGTAATTGGTGAATGTTGCAAGGTTGTTCGCATTGAGGTACACTCTAAAGTTAGACGCACCAATTTGCTCAGCAACACTTGAATCGAAGGTATAACCAATGGTGAGGTTAGACCAACGGAGGAAGTCGCCTTTTTCCATAAATTTAGTTGAAGGCGTGTTCGGGTCAGCAGCCGATTGTCCGCCGTCCAAAACATATTTAGGGATGTTACGCGTTGGGTAAGCACTACGTACATACAAGGCGTTGGCCGTGTTGCTGTACAAGTAGTGACCAAACTGTCCGTAGAACGTGGTTCCGATGTCGAAGTTTCCGTAAGAAACGCTTGTCGAGAAACCAAGGTTGGTTGTTGGTAATGGCTGAAGCTCTTCGTCCAATTGCTTGGCTGCAGAACCTAGTGGACCAGCGCTACCGTCAGGCTGAGTGTACTGTGAGTTTCCGTTAGAATCGTATCCGCGGAATTCAAACACGTAGTAAGAGAACAACGGTGCGTTGTTGGCAATTACCTGTGCAAAGGCGCCTGATAATCCTTGACCGTTAATGTTGGCCGTTGGGATAAATCCAGGGAAGTCTTTGATGGTGTTGTTCAAGAAAGACGCATTGGCAGAAACATCCCAAGTAAGGTTGTCGCTGTCAATGATGTTGTAGTTCAATGCCACTTCAACCCCTGTGTTTTCCAAGACTCCGTCAAGGTTGATCAAACGTGGAGAAGCAGGACCTGGCTTGGTCGCTGATTCTGGAATAGGGAAGATTAAGTCTTCTGTTTCCTTCACGAAGTAGTCAACAGAACCTGTCAAACGTGCGTTGAGCAAGCTAAAGTCAACACCTACACCGTAAGAAGTTGTTTTCTCCCACTCGAGGTTTGGGTTGGCATTGTTCACCAATGAAAGCGCTGTGTTGTTGTACGAGGCAACAGAAATCGCAGAATTCGGAGAGAACTCTTGGTTCCCTGTTTTTCCGTAGTTGGCTCTTACTTTAAGGTCGTTGATGCTTCCTTCAGCATTTTCAAACACTTTGTAACCTACACCAATGGATGGGAAGCTACCGTATTTGCTGTCTTCTCCAAATTTAGAAGAACCATCAACACGATAAGTGAGGGTGGCCAAGAATTTTTCGTAAGACAATACCGCACGGGCAAAGTATGATTGTAACTCTGCTTCGTTGGCATAAGAACTTGGTCCGTTACCAGGAGCAGCAGTCACCCCTTCAAGGTTGTCGATAAGATTTTCTTGTGCAGCGTTAAATCCGCGGGCAAAGAAACTTTTCCCAGAAGCGTAGTAGTTGTAGTATGAGTAACCCAAAACCAAGTCAAGGTCTACACCACCAAAGCTATCTTTGTAGTTCAAAGTGTTCTCAAAGGTTTTGTTCAAACGCTCATCTGTAGAAACACGAGCCGTTCCTTCAAAACCATTTTGCGATTGGTCTTGCAACATAATGTCAGGGGACATTTGTGACTCTCTCAAAGAACGTGAGTTGTCAACTGCATACAAGGTTTTGAAAGTCAACTTATCCGTCAAATTGATGGACAAGTTCACACTGGCCAACAAACGCTTGGTGTTGGTCAAATCGTCAAAAGCATCCAAAAGGTGCTTGGGGTTGATGTAGTCACGTTGTTGGAATACATAAGACCCGTCTGGATTGAAGTTGCTCAATGTTGGTCTCCAGTACAAAGCTGCACCAATGATGTTCCCTTGGTAACCCGCATCGTTAGTAATCAAGTGCGATTGGTCATTGATATCCGAGTACAATGCACGTGTTTGGATGTTTACTTTCTTGTCGAAAAGGTCATACGAGTTAAAGAAAGACAAATTGTATTTATCCATTCCTGTTTTCTGGATGATCCCGTCTTGAATGTTGGCCCCAAAAGACAAACGCGTTGCAGAATTTTCACCAGAAGTTACGAATGAAACATCGTGTTGGTGAGAAGTCGCATCTCTCAAGATAGTGTCTCTCCAGTTAGAAGTACCGTTTTCAGCACGCACAGAAGCTGCATCTGAAGGAAGATTGCTGATGAACTCATCGCGCGTCATAACATCTTCGAAGCTGCTGTTTTCAGCAAAAGAAGCAAAGCTGATTGATCCAGAGTAAGTCACCTGGGCTTCTCCAGCACCTTGCTTGGCTCTTTTTGTTGTGATCAAGATCACCCCGTTAGCACCACGAGAACCGTAGATGGCTGTAGAGGAAGCATCTTTCAAAACACTAATGCTTTCGATGTCGTTTTGGTTGATAAAGTTCAATGGGTTTCTTGGAGAACCTCCTCCTAAACCACCAAATCCACCAGAAGCAGATTGTGTAGCTCCACCAGAAAGCGGTACACCATCAACAACGATCAACGGCTCATTGCCTGATCGAACAGAAGTGTTACCACGAACGCGGATAGAGACGCCAGCACCAGGCTCACCACTTGCAGAAGTAATCTGTACCCCAGCTACTTTACCGCGGAGAACTTGTGCAGGAGAGTCGGCAGAAATTAAGTCAAAGGTTTCAGAACCGATCGCATCAACAGCCCCAGTGGCGTCGCGCTTAACAATGGTTCCGTATCCTGTTACAACAATTTCGTCCAATTCGTTCCCCGCTGCAAGCACAACTGCAATAGGCCCATCGCCTTCTACAGCTACTTCTTGCGAAGAGAGTCCAACATAAGAAACCATCAACACATCCCCTTGGGCGGCATTGATTGTAAAGTTTCCATCAAAATCTGTTGTAGTACCGTTGGAGGTACCTTTAACAACAACTGTGGCCCCAGGTAGAGGTCCATCTTCACTCGAAACAGTACCTGATACTGATTGAGCATACATCCCTAGGCTCACCATAAATAGAAAGCCAGACAGGAATGCCTTGAATTGAAATTTTTTCATTCTAGTTTGTTTAAATTAAGTTGTGTATTTGTAAATCCTACCCAACTAAAATAGAAAGTTGATCAATATATACAGCGAGTAATTGTTAATTTTTTTAACAGTTACAAACGAAATCGTTTTCGAATTATAAAGTAATGCGTATTTTTGGCTTAAAATTCAGAAATGAAGAATCTAACCCTGAAAGACATTGCGCTGGCATTGGGGCTATCCATCACTACGGTCTCAAAAGCATTAAAGGATTATCCCGATGTGAGCGCAAAGACGAAAGAAAAGGTGAAAGCCTATGCCGAGAAGGTTAACTTTACCCCCAATGCATATGCCGCATTTTTACGCACCCAAGAATCCAAAATGATTGGGGTGGTGATCCCCCGGCTCAACCATTACTTTTTTAGTAACGTCTTGCGCGGAATCATGCATCAAGCCGAAGCGAACAATTATATGGTGATTGTGCTCTCTTCGGAAGAGTCCTATGAACTTGAAAAAAAACAAGTAGCCAAACTTGTCAAGCAAAATGTGGATGGTATTTTGATTTCCATTGCCGATACCACCCATAACCTTGAACACATCAACCGTGTGAATGAGTTGAATATTCCGCTCGTTTTTTTTGATAAATATTCCAAACTCAGTCCATCGCCCAGTGTGATTATCAATGACCAACAAGCGGCCTATATGGCTGTAAATCATTTGATCGCTCGCGGAAAAAAAAACATTGCACACTTGCGTGGACCGCTGCTCCCCCAAAATTCCATCGATCGGTTTTTGGGCTATCGCAAAGCCATTGAAGAAAAACAGTTGACCTACAAGAAAGAATGGATTTTTACGTGCGAAAACATCTCCAGTGATGATGGGTACCGGTATACCAAACACATCCTCGAGCATCACCCAGAAGTTGACGCTATTTTTGCCGTGGCCGATTTGCCGGCCATTGGCGCGATCAAATGTTTGAATGAATACGAAATAGCTATTCCAGAGCAGATGGCCGTGATGGGGTTTAGCAATTGGGGCATCTCGGCACTCACCACCCCAGCACTCAGCACAGTCAATCAGCCAGGAGAAGAAATGGGCGCCTCCGCCTTTGATCTTTTTTTAGCAGAAAAAGAACGGCTACGTAAAGGAGAAAACAGCAATGTTGAAAATATAGAGTTGGCCACCGATTTGGTTATCCGTGAATCCACCTGAACCACGTCAACGATTTAAAAAACGAATGTTGCGTTGAAGCCCCTGAAACTTGGTGCGCTTGACCGCACTCTTCTTAAATACACGCCGAAAGGTTTCTTCCGTCAATTCTTCCCAATCGCGTTGATTCATTTCCAATAATTCTGCCGAAGGACGAAAAGCAGGTTCTTCTGATGGACGAGCAAAGCGGTTCCAAGGACACACGTCTTGACATACATCACAACCAAACATCCAACCGTCCATTTTACCTTGAAAATGTGTTGGGATGGCTTCTTTCAGTTCAATGGTTGCATAGGAAATGCATTTACTTCCATCAATCTCATAGGGCGCTGTAAGGGCATCCGTAGGGCAGGCATCTATACAGGCGGTGCAACTGCCACAATGATCTGCAACAGGAAGGTCTGCGGGCAAGTCAAGATCCGAGATGATTTCGGCAATAAAGAAAAAAGAACCGGTGCTTTTGGCAATGAGGTTGGTGTTTTTTCCCACCCAGCCCAAGCCTGCTTTTTGTGCCCAAGCCTTGTCCATTACTGGGGCCGAATCCACAAATACACGACCTTCAATGGCGCCAATGTTGTCGCGCAAACGCTCTAAAAGTTGTCGAAGCTTTTGCTTGATTACATGATGATAATCTTCTCCATAAGCGTATTGTGAAATTTTTGGGGCTGAGGCATCCTGCTGTTTTTCTTCGGAATAATAATTGAACAAAAGAGTAATCACACTTTTGGCCCCAGGAACTAGCAGCGTGGGATTCAAGCGCTTGTCAAAATGGTTTTCCATATATTTCATTTGCCCATGGCGCCCTTGCCGTAACCACTCTTCGAGTTTGGGTGCCTCCTCTTCCAAAAAACCAGCCTTTGCAATCCCGCAAGACAAAAATCCCAATGCCTTGGCTTCTCGCTTAATAAATTGTGCGTATTCGTGCGATCGAAGCATGGATGTGCAATTAAAAGAGTCCTTCCTGATTGTCTTTGATACGGCCCAAGTGTTTGTATGCCAAAGCGGTCACTTCTCTCCCTCTGGGTGTGCGGACAATAAACCCTTGTTGAATTAAAAAAGGTTCGTAGACCTCTTCAATGGTTTCACCATTTTCGGACACAGCGGTGGCTAAGGTAGTGATGCCTACAGGGCCCCCTTTAAATTTGTCAATCAATGTGGTTAATATTTTATTGTCCATTTCATCCAATCCATGGGCGTCAACTTGCAATGCATTCAGGCCAAATTGGGTAATGGGCAAATCAATGGTTCCATTGCCTTTGATTTGAGCAAAATCACGCACACGCCGAAGCAATCCATTGGCAATTCGAGGCGTACCCCGGCTACGGCCGGCAATTTCTATGGCCGCTCGCTGGTCGATGGGAACCTTGAGGATGCTGGCCGACCGATCGATGATGGTGGAGAGCAGTTCTGTCGAATAGTACTGCAAGCGGCTGCTGATTCCAAATCGCGCACGCATTGGGGCGGTCAAAAGCCCTGAGCGTGTGGTGGCCCCTACGAGGGTGAAAGGGTTTAGGCTAATTTGTACCGTCCGGGCATTGGGGCCCGATTCGATCATGATGTCGATTTTATAGTCTTCCATCGCCGAATAGAGATATTCTTCAACAATGGGACTTAAACGGTGTATTTCGTCGATAAATAGTATATCCCTTGGGGCAAGGTTGGTCAATAGCCCTGCTAAGTCTCCTGGCTTGTCCAATACCGGCCCAGAAGTCATTTTTAGTCCCACGCCCAACTCATTGGCCAAGATATGGGCCAAGGTTGTTTTTCCCAAACCCGGAGGACCATGGAATAGGGTGTGATCCAGTGCCTCTTCCCGTTGATTGGCTGCAGCCACAAAAACCTGTAGATTCTCTAGGATGGCATCCTGTCCCGCAAAGTCATCAAAACTCAATGGCCGCAGGGCGCGGTCAATATCGCGCTCCTCGGGGGTAAGGTGGTCATCGGTTGGGTCTAAGTGTTCATTCATAAATACAAATATAGGAGGGTACAAATAAAAAAAGGGACCTTGAGGTCCCTTTCATTTTATCACTAAAGAAAATGATTAATGTTGTAGCTCTTCCTCCCCTTCTTTGAGTGGGACAATTTGAGAAACCCAATCCTCTTCTTGCCCTGGCTTGGAGTAGTCATAGGCCCAGCGGTGAACATGTGGAATTTCTCCCGGCCAGTTCCCGTGCATGTGCTCCACAGGTGTGGTCCACTCGAGCGTATTCGATTTCCAAGGGTTTTCTTCTGCTTTCTTTCCGTAGAAAATGCTGTTGATGAAGTTATACAAGAATACCAACTGCGCGGCTCCAGCCGTGAAAGCAAAAATGGAGATCACAACATTGATATCGGCGATATCGTCAAAATAAGGGAAGGCGGTATTGGTGTAATAACGACGTGGTAGACCCGCCATACCGATAAAGTGCATGGGGAAGAAAACGCCGTAGGCACACACTGCCGTTACCCAAAAGTGCACATAACCCAAGTTTTTGTTCATCATCTTTCCAAACATTTTTGGGAACCAGTGGTACACCCCAGCAAAGAGGCCGTAGAGTGCTGAAATTCCCATCACCAAATGGAAGTGTGCCACAACAAAATAGGTGTCATGAACATTGATATCGAGCGTACTGTCGCCCAAAATGATCCCTGTTAGACCCCCTGAGATAAAGGTAGAGACAAGACCAATGGAAAAGAGCATTGCAGGATTCAACTGCAAGTTCCCTTTCCAAAGTGTGGTAATATAGTTGAACGCCTTCACCGCCGATGGAATCGCAATCAAAAGAGTGGTGAAGGTGAATACAGAACCTAAGAAAGGATTCATTCCTGAAATGAACATGTGGTGTCCCCAAACAATGGTAGACAAAAAGGCAATCGCCAAAATGGAAGCAACCATGGCACGGTAACCAAAAATGGGTTTACGTGCATTGGTGGCAATGATTTCAGAAGTGATCCCCAAAGCGGGTAACAATACAATGTATACCTCTGGGTGGCCAAGGAACCAGAACAAGTGTTCATAGAGTACTGGGGAGCCTCCTTGATAGTGCAATACTTCGCCTTGAATGAATATGTCAGACAAGAAAAACGATGTCCCAAAGCTACGGTCCATGATTAACAATAAGGCCGCAGACAATAATACGGGGAAGGAAACCACACCAATGATGGCAGTCACAAAAAACGCCCAAATGGTGAGGGGTAGTCGCGACATGGTCATACCCTTGGTGCGCAAGTTCAAGACCGTCACAATATAGTTCAATGACCCCAATAGAGAGGATGCAATAAAAATGGCCATAGAAACAAGCCATAAGGTCATTCCCAAACCTGACCCGGGTTGTGCTTGTGGTAGTGCCGAAAGCGGAGGATAGATTGTCCACCCCGCAGCGGCTGGCCCGGCCTCAACAAAAAGAGAGGCCACCATGATGGCTGATGACAAAAAGAACAACCAAAATGAAATCATGTTTAACAAACCGGAAGCCATGTCTCGCGCGCCAATTTGTAAAGGAATTAGTAAGTTACTAAAGGTACCACTCAAGCCTGCAGTCAATACAAAAAAGACCATGATTGTACCGTGAATTGTAACAAGGGCCAAATAAACATTGGGATCCATGACCCCGTCAGGGGCCCATTTTCCTAATAAAACTTCAAAAATAGTAAACGATTGCTCGGGCCATGCGAGCTGAATTCTAAACAGAAGGGACATGGCAATCCCAATAATTCCCATGAACAATCCCGTAATCAGGTATTGTTTTGCAATCATTTTGTGGTCCTGACTAAAGATGTACTTCGTCATGAACGTTTCTTTGTGATGATGCCCGTGATCCTCTTCGTGTGCGTGCGCTGCTACTGTTGACATATCTCTTTCCTTTTTTAAGTTATTGAATGACCTGTGCAAAGGTTTGTTGCTCCGCCATCCACTGGTTATATTCTTCTGGTGTTTCTACCACTATCTTCATTTGCATGTTGTAGTGCGATGCACCACAAATCTTGTTACACAAAAGAACATAGTCAAAGATATAAGGTTCTAGGGCTTCTTCGCCATTTGCAACCAATTCTTTGCTGTTTTCAGAACGAATTTTATTGATTTTTTTCACTTTGGCCACCATATCGGGGTTCTGACGCATCTCCTCAGTCGTTACTGTGGGTTTGAAAGCGAACTCCGTAATCATACCAGGAACACAGTTCATTTGTGCACGGAAGTGTGGCATATAGGCCGAATGCAATACATCTTGTGAACGCATTTTGAAAATGACTTCACGACCTACAGGCAAATGCAATTCTTGCACGACGACATCGTCCAAACCGTTGGGGTCTGTGGCATCAATTCCGACCAAATTCTTCCCGTCAAAATCTTGAAGGAAACGAACATTGGCATCGCCCAATACACCGTCGTTACCCGCATAGCGTGCTTTCCAGTTAAATTGCTGGGCGTAGAGTTCTACCACAAGCGCTTCGTCGTTTTCCTCGACCTGCATGATATTCGTCCAGGTGTAAAGTCCGTAGAGAATCAAACCTGCAAGGGTAATCACTGGAATGATCGTCCATATGGCTTCTAAGCGATCATTATCGGCATAGAAAAGGGCTTTTTTTCCTTTCTCCCCGCGGTATTTGTACGCAAAATAGTGAAGCAAAGCTTGGGTGATGGTTTGCACAAAAAAGATCAATGCAAAAGAAATCCAAAGAAGGTTGTCATAATCGGTACCGTGCTCGGAAGCCGATTCGGGCAACAATACATCTCCCCAGGCATAGAACGAATAGAGGGTGAGTAAATAGATAAACACCAAAAAGGCAAACATTAACTTTCCCTGTGTGTTGTTATCACGATCATCAGCAATTTCGGTCGTATTTCGATCGGTTTGCGACAATTCAAACATTTTTGAGATTTGCCAAATGGAAATCCCGATCAAAACAAGTACAGTAAGAATTAATAAAGTCGTCATTTATCTCTGTCTAATAATTTTAGTAATGAAAACGCTCACTTTCGCCCATGTAAGGATCACCCTTGGCATGAAGCGGCGCTTTGGTTAATGCTGTAAACACAATGTATAGGAACAAGCCCATGAAGAACAAAAATCCTCCAATTTCAGGAACGCCAATGAACCATTGGTCACCCACTGCTGAAGGCATGATCATATTGAAGACATCAAGGTAGTGCCCCAAAACAATCACGATACCCGCCATAACAATAAAATAGTTGGTGCGTTTGTAGTCGCTGTTCATCAAGATCAACAAGGGGAACAAAAAGTTCATCGCGATCATCCCAAAGAAGGTAATGTTGTAATCTTCGATTCGTGTGATGAAGTAAGTGACTTCCTCTGGAATGTTGGAATACCAAATCAGCATAAACTGAGAGAACCATAAATAAGTCCAAAATACACTCACCCCAAACATGAATTTTCCCAGGTCGTGAATGTGGGAATCATTGACTTTTTCAAGGTATCCATTTGATTTGAGATAGATCGTAATCAAGGCAATAACGGTGATGCCCGTAACAAACATACTGGCGAATACGTACCATCCAAAAAGGGTAGAGAACCAGTGCGGGTCGATGGACATGATCCAGTCCCATGACATGATGGATTCGGTCACAATAAAAAAGACCAAGAATCCGGCCGACCAACGGAAGTTTTTGACGTGATTGCTATCGTCATTTGCTTCGTCTTGCGCCAAGGAATATTTTCGTGAAATGAAGCGATAAGCGGTCCATCCTCCAAGAAAAATTACTGCACGTGCAAGAAAGAAAGGTACATTGAGAAAACCTGTTTTACCGGCAATAAGCTTGTCATGCGCCACTACTTCGGGATCCATCCAGATAAAGAGGTGGTTGAAGTGCAAACCGGACGCCGCAAGAATTGCAATGACAATAAGACCTCCAGGCAATAGATAGGCAGTGATGCCCTCCATGACACGAAAGAGAACAGGAGACCATCCTGCTTGTGCAGCGCGCTGAATGGCGTAGAAAGCGAGGGTTCCCAATGCAATCATGAAAAAGAAAAATGCAGCCACATAGAGCGCGGCCCAAGGCTTGTTGCTCAACTGATGAAAAACGTGCTCATCATGGGCAGCGTCGTGGTGCTCTCCAGCAGAAGCATGCTCTTGACCATGGCCTTCGGTGTGTGCTACGGGGGCTGCGGCGTGGGCATCACCATGACCATCGCCATGATGTGCAGCAGCGGCCACAATCGCTTTTGATTCTTCAATGGTTTTGGGGGCGCTCATAAATCCATAGATCAGTCCTGCAAGTCCAATGAGCATGAACGATAGTGCGAGAACTTTGAGTTTATTGGGAAACGTGTACATAAACCTTATTTGTTATTTGATCAAGGAACCTCTGAGTTCCATTACATGTTGTGCAATTTGCCAACGCTCTGTCGCATTGACTTGTCCCGCGTGTGATCCCATGGCATTTTTACCGTACATCAACACGTGATAAATACTTCCGGGTGTGATTTCGCGATCGGCATAACTGGGGACCCCAAGAAATTTTTCTCTGGTCATTAAGATACCTTGTCCATCACCCTTTTTTCCATGACAAACCGCACAGTAGACACCATACAATTCTTTTCCTGCTGCCAAGTTTTCTTCGTTTTGCGCAAGGGGAGAAAGCAAATCTACCTTCGCCATCTCATAGCCTTCGTTGGTGTCTGGATAATCATAAGGTTGCCAACCACGGGCAATGCTTCCGTCGGCAGGGATTTGAGCTTCGATTCCATTGGCAAATGCATCAGAATCTGCATAGGTTTCGTAACCAACAGGTTCATACATGTTGGGAAAGTACTGATAGTTTGGTTTAGAGGGGTCGTGACAGGCACTTACCGCAAGGGCAACCGCCAAACCAAAAAAGAGAGAGGTTAACTTCTTCATGCTTCTTCCTTGTTTTCGGGAATACTGACGTCGATGGCTCCTGTTTTTTTGAGCAGGGCCGTCAGCTCTTCGGCGTTATTGTGTAAAGCGATTTCCATAAGGAACTTATCGTCTGTTGTCAATGGATTTGGGTTTTCTGCAGCTTTGAATGGCCACAAACGACTGCGAAGGTAGAAAGTGATTACCATCAAGTGGGCAGCAAAGAAAACCGTCATTTCAAACATAACCGGTACAAAGGCAGGCATGTTCTCCAAAAAACTAAAACTGGGTTTCCCCCCAATATTCTGGGGCCAGTCGACAATCATGATATAGTTGATCATCAAAACAGCAACACTAAAACCAATGCATCCGTAGATGAAGGCCATGATGGCAATACGTGTTTCTTCCAGTCCCATAGCTTTGTCCAGACCGTGGACAGGGAATGGAGTATAGATTTCCTCGATATGGTGCTTCTGTGCACGCACTTCTTTGACGGCACTCAATAGTGTATCGTCATCGTCGTAAAGGGCATGAATTACTTGATTACTCATTTCCGTCTCTTAATTGTTTATACTTCTCACCGGAAGATTTTAAAATCGTTTTTACCTCTGCTTGTGCAATCACAGGGAAGGTTCGCGCATATAAAAGGAACAGCACGAAGAAGAATCCAATGGTTCCAATAAAAATACCGATATCCACAAAAGTTGGCGAAAACATCGTCCAAGAGGAGGGTAAATAGTCGCGGTGCAATGAGGTAACGATGATCACAAAACGCTCAAACCACATTCCAATGTTTACGACAATCGATATTATGAAAGAAAACATGATGCTGGTACGCAACTTCTTCGACCACATGAATTGTGGCGAGAACACGTTGCAGGTCATCATGGCCCAATACGCCCACCAATAAGGTCCTGTAGCGCGATTGAGGAAGGCATATTGTTCGTATTCCACTCCAGAATACCATGCAATGAAAAGCTCGGTAATGTAAGCAACACCTACGATCGAACCTGTAATCATGATGACAATGTTCATCAATTCAATATGCTGCACAGTAATGTAATCCTCCAAATTGGATACTTTACGCATGATGATCAAAAGCGTGTTCACCATGGCAAAACCAGAAAAGATCGCCCCGGCAACAAAATAAGGAGGGAAGATGGTGGTGTGCCACCCGGGTATCACCGAAGTTGCAAAGTCGAAGGATACAATGGTGTGTACTGATAATACGAGCGGTGTGGCAAGACCTGCCAAGACCAAAGAAACTTCTTCAAAACGTTGCCAATCTTTGGCACGACCCGACCAACCAAAGCTGAGTAGAGCGTAGATTTTTTTCTGAAAAGGACGTACAGCACGATCGCGGATCATCGCAAAGTCGGGCAGCAAACCTGTCCACCAAAAAACCAGTGAAACTGACAGATAAGTTGAAATCGCGAAAACGTCCCAAAGCAAGGGTGAGTTAAAGTTCACCCACAGCGAACCAAACCCATTTGGAATGGGAAGCACCCAATAGGCAAGCCACGGACGTCCCATGTGAATAATGGGGAACAATCCCGCTTGGACCACCGAGAAAATGGTCATGGCTTCCGCAGAACGGTTAATGGCCATACGCCATTTTTGACGGAACAAAAGAAGTACGGCTGAAATGAGTGTACCGGCGTGACCAATTCCGACCCACCAAACAAAGTTGGTGATGTCCCAGGCCCAACCGACCGTTTTGTTGAGTCCCCAGGTGCCAATCCCGGTAGAAATGGTATAAATAATGCAGCCTAACCCCCAAAGAAAGGCCGTTAATGCGATGCCAAAAACGATCCACCATTGACGGTTGGCAGTACCCTCTACTGGGGCTGCAACGTCAACAGTGATGTCGTGATACGACTTATCGCCAGTGACTAGGGGTTTTCGAATCGGTGCTTCGTAATGCGAGGCCATATGCGATTGCTTTTTCGTGTTATTTTTATACGTTTCTCACTTTGGTTTGGTACATCACGTTGGGTTTTGTCCCCACGTGCTCCAACAAGTGATACATGCGATCATTTTCTTTTAATGCAGCAATTTTGCTGTCTTTGTCATTGATGTCTCCAAAGGTCATGGCGCCATTACTACAAGCGGCTGAACAAGCGGTTTGGAATTCTCCATCCACAATCTGACGGCCTTCAAGCTTAGCATCCAAAATGGTCTTTTGTGTCTTTTGAATACACATCGAACATTTTTCCATCACTCCTCGAGAACGCACAACAACATCTGGATTCAATACCATTCGACCAAGGTCGTTGTTCATGTGGTAATCAAACTCATCGTTTTTGTTGTACAAGAACCAGTTGAATCGGCGCACTTTGTACGGACAGTTGTTCGCACAGTAGCGGGTACCTACACAACGGTTGTACGCCATATGATTTTGCCCTTGACGTCCGTGAGAAGAGGCTGCCACTGGACAAACGGTTTCACAAGGTGCGTGGTTACAGTGCTGACACATGACGGGCTGGAATGTAACTTGCGGATTCTCGGCCGCTTGCTCCATTTTTCCAAAGGTAGTCAACGAGTCACCAATGCCCGAAATGTTGTCTTTGGTTTGTACATCCCCTTCAAAGGTTTCGTCCGAAGAATAGTAACGGTCAATGCGCAACCAGTGCATGTCGCGTGACTTGCGCACTTCATTTTTACCTACCACGGGTACATTGTTTTCTGCATGACAGGCAATGACACAAGCACCACATCCGGTACATGCATTCAAGTCAATCGACAGATTGAAGTGATGCCCGATAGAACGGTCAAAAGACTGCCACATGTCAACCTCAGGAGAAGTGACTTGCTCTTCAATATGGTTTTTGGATACCACAGGAATGGCGTTCCAGTATTCCTTGTCTTTTGTGTTAAAGATCTCAAGGGTTGTTTCTTTAACAATATCCCCACGTCCCATAAGGGTATTGTGCAACTGAGTACAGGCAAATTCGTGGTAACCCTCAGTCAAGGACACTTGTACGTCCTGAACTGGATTGGCATTGTTATAGAACGCATAAGCATTAACCCCCACCTGCATTTCTTCTTGCAAGCCTTGACGTTCTCCATAGCCCAAAGCAATGCCTACTGAACCTTTGGCTTGCCCAGGTTGAATGACAACCGGAAGGGTCAAACTTGTATCCCCAACCGTTACCTTGGCATAGCTTCCGTTGAGTGCACCGTTGGCAACGTTGACGTTTTTTAAGCCCAATGCAGCAGCATCAACCGCACCAATGGTGAGGTAATTGTCCCACGCAACCCGTGTAATCGGATCAGGGAATTCTTGCAACCAAGGGTTATTTGCTTGTTGTCCGTCTCCCATTCCGGTTTTGGTGTAGAGGGTTAATTCTAGACCAGGTGCAACAGCAGAAGCCAATGCGGCCACCGCAGCACTTAGATCTACCGGTGTATACGTCACCTCTTGTGTTGACTCCGTACTGTAGTAACCGTCGTGAAGGACATTGTTCCAAGAGGTTTCGCTCAATATATTTTCAGCCCAATGGCTTTTGATTTGATCGTAATAAGAGGCCTCACTTCCACTCCATTTCAACAATACATCTTGGAATTGTTGAGTGTCAAAAAGTGGTCGAATGGTCGGCTGTGCCAAAGCATAGTGACCTGACTTGAATTCAAAGTCTCCCCATGCTTCGAGATAATGCGGCACCGAGGCAATGTATTGGGCAGCACTTGCCGTTTCGTCTTCTTTTAAAGAAAAGGAAACAGTGAGATCTAACTTCTTCATCCCTTCAGCAAACGCTTTGCCTTGCGGTAAAGTATATGCAGGGTTAATGCCCACAGTGATAAGCCCTCCAAGTTGTCCTTCGATCACATTTTGAATAACCAAATTGACCTCATTTCCCTTTGCAGAGCGAATCAAGCGAGGTTGGGCAACATCCATCACTACACTGTTCAATTCATTATTGATCGCTAGTACAAGTGCTTGCGCGTCTTGATCTTCGAGGCCACTCACTACCACTGCTTTATTTCCAGCAGCTTTAAGTGCTTCAACAGCAGCGTCCACTTTCACTTGGTGCGCTTGCATAAGTGTTCCCGTAACGGGCTTACCGGTCAATCCGGCGTAGATGTGTGCGAGTATATTTTTTTGATCTGTTGGGGTTGCAGGAACGCGAACGTCGGCAGCAGCCCCACTAAGGGTCATATTGGCTTCGAACTGGAAATGCTTTGACATGGTGGCCTTGGCTTGTCCTTTGTGAGGTACGCGGGTTTTAGAATATCCCGAGTCATAGCCTCCGCCTTGCCAGTCACCTAGAAAATCGGCACCAACAGAAACAATCGCTGAGGCTTTACTAAAGTCATAGTCTGCCAATGCGCGCTGACCGTATGCGGCTTCAAAAGCAGCAAGGGCGGCAGAGGAGGATACAGTATCGAAAGTAACGTGCTTGACGTTGGTGTATTTGGCTGTAAAATCAGCAATGATTTTAGCGGTCGTGGGACTTGCCAAGGTTTGTGTCAACAACACAACCTCTTTGCCTGTTGCTGCCAAAGCCTGTAGTTTGGCACCAACTTGGGCATTCAGGTCATCCCAAGAAATGTCTTCGCCATTGGCTTTAGGACCTTGCAAACGTTGTGTGTCATACATGGACAAGACCGACGCATGGACACGAGCATTGGCACCACCTAGGGTTGGTGCGTCTGGATTGTTCTCTACTTTGATGGGGCGCCCCTCGCGGGTTTTGATCAATACAGAACCAAAATCAAAACCGTCGGCAATGGCTGTTGCATAATAATTGGCTACCCCTGGGCGGATTTGCTCGGGCTGCACCACATAGGGCACTGATTTTATCACAGGGCCTTCGCAGGCAGCTAGCGTAGCAGCAGCTGTACTAAAACCTACATACTTTAAAAAGTCGCGGCGGGAGGTATTGCTTTCCTCCAGAGTTGTTTGATCTTCTAAAAACTCATTGACCGGAAGGTGTGAAGCAAACTCTTTTTGCTCCAACTGCTCCACCATCGAAGAATCTTCGTTGAGCTGTTCCGTGTTTTTCCAATATGTTTTATTTGCTGCCATAAGACATTCTTGTTGTTAATCTTTTAATAATGACACTTTCCACATTCCAAGCCACCCATTTGTGCAGCGGTCAATTTTTCAACACCATATTTTTTAGAAAGTGCTTCGTGTATCTTGGCGTAATATTCATTGTCTTCGACCTTTACGTTGGTCTCACGATGACAATTGATACACCAACCCATGGTAAGGGGAGAATACTGATACATGATTTCCATTTCCTCAACAGGACCGTGACAAGTCTGGCACTCGATCTGCCCCACTTGAACGTGTTGCGCGTGGTTGAAGTAAACAAAATCTGGAAGGTTGTGAATACGCACCCATTTGACAGGTGAAGTTTCGCCAGTGTAGCGCTGATTCTCTTC
>WTJN01000081.1 GCA_011526265.1 Candidatus Arcticimaribacter sp.
AGATCAACTCCATCTGCGCGCACTAATCTTCGGGCATCTTCCAATGCTGGATAGTTCGCGTCGACGAGCGCGATTTCATCGCCGTGACCCATTGCACGCAAGTGATACAAAAATTCCGGTCCAATGATCGGGTCAAGTCCAATTAACATAATCTGACCTATATATAACTCGCGTTGTCATGCACGCCTTGATCAACGCCGGTGATCATTGCAACAACATCATTTCCGGAGGCTTGTTTCGCATCTAAAACGCCCGCGATCCTGCCCTGGCGAAATACGACAATACGATCAACCAAATTAAATACTTGTCGCAAGTTGTGTGAAATTATGATCACAGGAACGCCACGCGCCTTTAATCCTCTGATGATATTTTCAACTCTTGTTGTTTCTTGGATGCCCAACGCTGCAGTGGGTTCATCCATGATTATTAATTTTGACCCCCATCCAGCCGCGCGTGAAATAGCGACACATTGGCGTTGTCCGCCAGACATGCCGGCAACATTTTGGGTGAGATCAGGTATTTTAATTCCAGTTTCTTCAAGCAGTTCTTCCGCTCTCTTGCGCATGGCTTTTTTGTTCAGCCAAGAAAGGGGACCTAATTTGAACCGAACTTCTTCGCGACCTAGAAAAATATTTGCAGGAACGTCCAGAAAATCAGCTAATGCTAGATTTTGGTATACAGTCTCAATGCCATGCTCACGCGCTTCGATTGGAGCTCGGAAGTTTACAGATTCGCCGTCGAATACAACATCGCCACTCGTACGTTGTTCAACACCCGTAATGTTTCGTACAAATGTAGATTTGCCCGCTCCATTGTCGCCCACGATAGCAATGTGTTCGTCAGCGTACATTTTGAAATCTGCATCGTTCAATGCTTCAACGCCACCGTAATGCTTTGTTAAGCCTTTGGTTTCCAATATAACTTTACGATCGCTCGACATTTTTTCTCCGCTCAAACTTACTGGAAAATCCAAAACAAGTACTCTCAACTAGACAGCAAATCACGGGAGTGTCAATAAATAAATCAAATAGAATTACTTATTGACACCCAGGGAAATTTTTATAATGGTGCGACGTATTGCAGGGTAATCCCTGACCATTTCATCTGGGAGGATATTAGATGAATTTAAAAATGACTTTCGCAGGAGCCGCGTTGGTGGCGCTCATGTCAACGACTTCTGCAATGGCTCAAGACGTAATCGGTTACATCACTAAATCTGCAACAAATGCGGGCTGGATGATGATTAACCAGGGCGCAGCGGATGCAGCTTCGGAAGAGGGTGTTAAGTTGGTCTCTGTTGGTCCAGCGTTCCAAGGCGACCTTTCAAGCCAGCTTGAAGTCTTCGAAAACTTGGTTGCACAAGGAGCGAAGGCTATTGGTGTAGCACCGGTTGACTCAGCAGGTATTGCGCCAGCAGTAAATGATGCGATGGCTGCAGGCATTCCTGTTATCGCGATTGACACAGGTGTCTCAGGCGCCGAAGTTACATCTTTTGTTGCAACTGATAACTACGCTGTTGCGAAAGTGCAGGGTGCGGTCGCGGCAACTTTAGTTGCTGATGGTGATACAATTATCTATGTTACCGGAAACCAAGCGCAGTCTACTGGGCAAGAACGTCGCAATGGTTTCATGGAAGCCTTCGCAGCGGCACGTCCAAATTCTAAAGTATTGGAAGTACCTACAGAGTGGAACTCGCAGCAAGCGCAAGAGGGCGTAGAGGCAGTTCTTAATGCGAACTCTGATGTGAAAATGGTAGCAAATGCATGGGACGGTGGAACTATGGGCGCGAAAGCAGCTCTAGAAAACCTAGGCTATGGTGCCGGTGACGTGAAACTCGTTGGTTTTGACGGTGCCAGTGACGCAATCGGTGCGATGGATGAAGGCTGGGTGCACGCTGATACTGCGCAAATGCTCTACCAGATGGGGTACCAAGGTATCAAAGCCGCAGCAGCAGCGGCACGTGGTGAAGATGTATCTTCGCGCATTGACACCGGTTTCTTCCTAGTGACACCTGAAACATCAGGCGTCTACAAAAAAATGGTTGGTATTGAATAAATAACCAACAAGTTTGCGATCGCTGGATGTCCAGCGGTCGCTTTTATTTTCTTTCTTCAACAAAAAGCCGAGCCCCTCTGATGCGCCACGAAGGTAATAATACCCGTCCAAACTCGTTCCAAGACAAGTTTATTTTAGCAATGGTGCGTTTTTTCCGTGCCGAGTGGTCCGGTGCGTTCTTGGCAATTGTAGTGCTGGGTATTTCGATTGAGCTTGCCACCTCTGGCCGGCCATTCTTTCACCCAACAAATTTGATGACCATTCTGAACAATTCGGCTGCGATTGGGGTGGTTGCTGGCGGTATGACATTAGTAATCCTGACTGCTGGTATCGACTTATCAGTTGGATCTGTCATGGGTATGACAGCCGCTCTCACGGGGTACGTCGCGAGCTTTTGGGGGTTCCCTCCAGCGCTGGCTATTTGCACTGGACTAGGTTTGGGTTTATTGGTCGGGCTCTTCAATGGTACTTTGGTGGCTTATTTTGGTATGCCGGCGTTTATTGTGACGTTGGCAGGCTTATCTATTTGGCGGGGCACCGGACACTTAACTACAAGTGCGCAAGCATCCCCAAAGTTACCAGAAACTTTTGACTATTTCGGGCGTTTCAATCCCTTCGCTGATTTGAGAAATGCTTACAAAGCAGGCGAATTGGACGGACTTTCTGCGCAATTGGGTGCATTTGTGGATGCAAATTGGTTGAATTTTTTCAGAACGTTTCAAATGTCGATGCTGATTTTTGTGTTGTTCTTCATTGTAATGGGTCTGATTGTGGCAAACACAAAATACGGGCGTTACGTGTACGCGATCGGGTCTAATGCATCTGGTGCGCGACAAGCTGGCATCAATACGCCGCAATATACCCTAATGACATATGCAGTATGCTCAGTTTCAGCAGCTCTTGGTGCACTGCTTTTCTTGGGACGAGCCCCTTATGCAAAGTCCGATTACGGTCAAATGTGGG
>WTJN01000157.1 GCA_011526265.1 Candidatus Arcticimaribacter sp.
TTGGTCAATACTTGGTCAATCAAAGCTTGGGTAATATTGGCCCGACTCCAGTGCTCCACTTCGGGAAAAATATTGACGACTTCTTCTTGCGCCAAAAGTTGTTGGATGAAAGCCGTTGCTTGCTGCGTTTCACCAGAAGTAAACATGCATGCGTGGGTGCTTTTTTCCATCAATTTTGCTGCTGCTGACTGGGGGTCGCCAAATGATAGAACCGGGACAGTGGTTGCCAAATAGCTCAATAACTTGCCTGAGATCATTGCTTTTTCGGCCCCTTTGAAAACAAAATTCACCAATAAATGTGCGCTTTTCATGAGCCAAATAGCATCTTCTTGCGGCAAGTACCCAAGATGAATGACCTCAACATCGGGTAAGGCGTGTTTAATTTCTTGAAGAATGACTGGGGCGATTTGCCCGGCCAAAGAAAAACGAATTGGGCGTTGGGTCGAACACCCATTGATGGCCTCGAGCAACGCGGTATAGTCTTGCTGCTGTGTCAACAATCCGGTATAGACAATATGAAAAACATCCTTGGGTTTATGGGCATCGATTGACGCCATTAGGTTGGCGTCGTACCCATTGGCAAGTACCGCAATGGGTAGGTAGGGGCGTTGCTGTTTGAGGGTGTTGGTCAGTGTTCCCTCGATGGTTGTAATGGCCCCGCTGCAGTGATTGATTACCCTAGATTCTAGTTTTTTGTCCAGTGCTTTGGCCCAAGGAGTGCGGTAAAACAAGGCATTGTAAAAAACAGTGGTCCACGGATCACGAAAATCGACCCACCACTGCAATTGAGGGTACTTCTTCTTGAGTCGATACCCCGCCAAGTGGGTCGAATGAGGCGGACCCGTTGTAATCAGGGCGTGAATATCTTCCTTTTCCAAAATGGATTGAGCAGCATTAACCGCATAAGGCACCCAACCTTTTCGCGCATCTGGAATGAAAAAGTTTCCGCGAATAAACGCCGCTAATTTTGCCCACAACCCTGCGCGTGACACCTCTCCTTGTGGGAGACCTTGGGCGGTTGCCCGCGGAAAAAGTCGCGCATACCATTTCAAGGGCTCTCGCGTGGCTGTTTTCACTGTTCGAATACCATCGACTAGTGCCGCCAAGGTTTTGTCCGTTTGTGGATAAGCGGCTTGGTTCTCATCGACCGTAATGACAATCGGTGTCCAGCCCTTTGCTTTCAAGTGCTTGGCAAAATATACCCAACGCTGAACCCCAGACCCCCCCGAGGGCGGCCAGTAATAGGTGAGGATGATCACTTTTTTTGAAAACCCCACACCCTATTTTTTTACAAGAGGTACAGAGGAACAGGCTTCGCCATACATGAGGCGTTTGGCGTAGGGTTGCAGTTTTTGCAGCAGTGCCACATATACACTTTGCGGAATAAAATGATGGGTGCAACCTTTGATGATAACGGGTTTCCCGGCAAAATCTTCGCCCTTAAGCTGTGCAATAATGGGCGTAAAGATGGCCATTTCTAAGGCGGCCAAAGTACCCCAAACGACTTTCTTGGCAATGGGTTGCAGATGGGCGGTTACCAGCAAAGGCGCCCAGGCCGGGAGCAACGCATCGGTCGAGCATTCCAGCGCGACGTAACAATTTTTGTAAGGGCTAAAGTCGAATGCATTTAAGGCGTTGCGAAAATCTTTTTCACGCAATAAGACCCCTTCTTCGAGCCACTGACTGATGTCGAGAGAGCACCTTTTCCCTTGAGGATAATAGTCTTCCAAGTCGAACGTAATTAACGCACTCTGTGCAACGCGATTGACAATTTTATCGGCCATAGCTTCCTAGAGCATCCCGAGTTCGAGTTTTGCTTCCTCACTCATCAAATCTTGTGTCCAAGGGGGATCGAAAGTAATTTCAACTTCAGCTCCTTTCACCTCGTTGATCGACTTTACTTTTTCTTCGACCTCGACCGGCAAGGTCTCTGCGACGGGGCAATTGGGTGTGGTGAGCGTCATCAAAATTTTGACGTCGTAATCTTCATTGACAAACACGTCATAAATCAAACCCAGTTCATAAATATCAACAGGGATCTCTGGGTCGTAAATGGTTTTAAGCACGGCGACAATTTTCTCGCCCAATGCATGGGTATCGATAGGTTGATCAGACATGGTTAGTGAAGTTGTGTTTGAAACGCGATGGCGTAAAGTTTTATTTGCTTGATCATGGCCACTAGACCGTTGGCACGGGTGGGTGACAAATGCTCTTTTAACCCAATGGCATCGATAAAGTCGGTGTCCGCCTCAAGAATGTCTTTGGGATGTTGATTGGAAAAAGCACGGATTAAAATAGCGATGATCCCTTTGGTAATGATTGCATCACTGTCGGCAGTAAAAATCAACTGATTGTCTTGCAACGCAGCGTGTACCCACACTTTGCTTTGACATCCTTTGATGATATGATCATCGGTTTTGTAAGCTGCATCAATCAAAGGGAGGCTTTTTCCCAGCTCGATCATGTGTTCATACTTTTGCATCCAGTCGTCAAATAAACTGAATTCTTCGATGATTTCGTTTTGGATTTCGGCAATGCTCATGGATCTAATTTACGATTTATTGCAACATCTTTAGGGCGCGATTGAGCGCTGTTATCATGCGGTCGATTTCTTCCTTGGTGTTGTAAAACGCAAAAGATGCCCGCACTGTCCCAGGAATTTGATAATAATCCATGATGGGTTGTGCACAATGGTGCCCCGTACGCACAGCAATACCCAGCTTATCTAAAATCGCTCCAATGTCGTAGGGATGTAAGGCAGCTACATTGAATGAGATGACCGCTGTTTTTTGCTCCGCTTCCCCAAAGATTTTCAAGCCATCAATTTTTTTGAGTTGATCGGTGGCATAGTGCAGCAACTCGGCTTCATACTCCGCAATGGTTTCCATGCCAATGGAGTGCACGTAGTCCAAGGCTACTCCAAAGGCAATCCCGCCGGCAATATTGGGCGTTCCGGCTTCAA
>WTJN01000002.1 GCA_011526265.1 Candidatus Arcticimaribacter sp.
AGCAATTTTTCCCCAACAATGCGGTGGAATATTTTGTTTCCTATTACGACTATTACCAGCCCGAAGCCTATATCCCCGTGACGGGTACCTATATCGAAAAGGACTTATCGATCAATGAGGAGATTGAGAAGCTGCGCTTGAGCACCACCTCTTCCCTCCTCTCCGGGCGACGCGATGTGCTCGTGGTTGCTTCAGTCTCCTGTTTATATGGCATTGGAAACCCGGTGGAGTTCCAAAAGAACGTCATTACCTTGGAACAAGACCAAGTGATTTCCCGCACCAAACTGCTGCATCGCTTGGTGCAAAGCCTTTATGCTCGAACCACGGCCGACTTTAACCACGGGAATTTCCGGGTGAAAGGCGATATTGTTGACATCTATCCCAGCTATGCCGATACGGCTTTTCGCGTGCATTTTTTTGGTGATGAAATTGAAGAAATCGAAGCTTTTGACCCCATCAACAATCAATCGATTGAGCGCTATGAGCGGCTGAATATTTACCCCGCCAACATGTTTGTGACTTCCCCGGACATCCTTCAAAACGCCATCCACCAAATCCAAGACGACTTGGTGAAGCAGATTGATTTTTTCCGCGAAGTAGGGAAACCGCTAGAAGCCAAACGCTTGGAAGAACGCACCAATTTTGATCTGGAAATGATTCGCGAATTGGGTTACTGTTCGGGAATTGAGAACTACTCCCGCTATTTGGATGGACGTGCACCAGGGACGCGGCCCTTCTGCCTGTTGGATTATTTCCCCGACGATTATTTGATGGTGATCGACGAGAGCCATGTAACCGTTTCCCAAGTGCATGCCATGTATGGCGGAGATCGCAGTCGCAAGGAGAATCTGGTCGAATACGGCTTTCGATTGCCCGCCGCTATGGACAACCGGCCCCTGAAATTTGAAGAGTTTGAAAGCTTGCAAAACCAAGTGCTCTATGTCTCGGCCACACCGGCAGATTACGAGTTGGAACAGTCGGAAGGCGTGTTCGTTGAACAAATCATTCGTCCCACGGGCTTATTGGATCCCGTGATCGAAGTGCGCCCCAGTGAAAATCAAATCGATGACTTGATTGAAGAAATTCAGCAACGGGTGGAAAAAGACGAACGCACCTTGGTGACCACCCTGACCAAACGCATGGCGGAGGAATTGACCAAGTATATGTCGCGCATGCAAATCCGTTGCCGCTACATCCACAGTGATGTAGACACCCTGGAACGGGTAGAAATCATGCAAGACCTGCGCAAAGGCCTCTTCGATGTCTTGATTGGCGTCAACCTGCTGCGGGAAGGACTGGACTTGCCCGAGGTATCGCTGGTGGCCATCTTGGATGCCGACAAGGAAGGGTTCCTCCGCTCCAACCGTTCCCTTACCCAAACCGTGGGAAGGGCCGCGCGGAACATCAACGGCAAAGCCATTATGTATGCCGATAGCATTACCCGCTCCATGCAAGAAACCATAGACGGTACCAACTACCGCCGCGACAAACAAATGGCCTACAACAAGGCGCACAACCTACAACCCAAGGCGCTGAACAAATCATTGGACAATGCCCTCTCCACCAATTCTGTGGCCACCTACGCCCAAGAAAAAGCCGAACGCAAAGCGGCTGAGCAGGCCAATCGCTACCTGACTGCGCCAGAGATTGAACAGAAAATCCGCGATACCCGCAAAGCCATGGAAGTGGCCGCCAAAGAACTTGACTTTATCGAAGCGGCGCGCCTGCGCGACGAGATCAAAAGTTTACAAGAGCAATTGTAAACCACCCTTTTCCTCTCTCCCCCCCTAAACCCATAGATCAACAACTTTAACCTTTTTCCAACAACTTCTTTCCGGCCTAATCCATAGCTTTGAATCATGAAAAAAGAATTATTCCCCATGGTCTTATTTTGTGCATTCGCTTGGAGCTCCGCACAAGAGGTGCACTACCAATTACGAGACAGCCTTACCAACGAAAGCGTTCCCTTTGCCACGGTACTGACCAATTTTGGGGAAAGCACCATCAGCAATGAAGAAGGCCATTTTCGTTTGACAAAAAACACCGCTTTGCGCCCCACCGATTCCCTGTTTATCTCTTGCATGGGTTATCGCGATTTGTCCATGAGCGCGGAAGAAACCAAGGACAGCCTATTGTATCTCTCACCCAAAGAAATTGAACTCAATGCGGTGATCCTTTCACAGCAAAACCTCAGCGCCGAAGAAATTGTAAAAAAAACCCGCGAACAAGTCGCAGAAAAATACGACCTCTCCCTCACCAACAAAACCTTCTTTCTGCGCGAATCTTACTCACAACGCTGGTTGCAGCGCGACATGAAAATCCAAAAATCGAGCATCAAGGAATTCAAGCAGGCCTTTTGGGATTCCCTCTTTCGCACCCTCCCCGAAAAAGAGACATACCACACCGAATCCTTGGGACAACTCGCCGGGAACTGGACGGAGGAAGAACAAAAGCTAAAACTCATTCGAGCCGTGAATTTAGCCGACACCATCAACGCCAAAGGCTATGACCTGATCGATGAGAAAATCACTTCCATATTGGACGAGAGTGTTAAAGAAAACTCCTACTTCAAATTCAAGACAGGAATTTTTAGCACCAAAGTAGACCGGGAGGAAGTCATTGAAAAAGAAGTGGATACCCTGAGCCTTACACTAGAAGAACAAGAAGAAAAACGCAAGGAAAAGCAAGCGACCAAACAGGGGTTTTACAAGAGGAGAAAAAATCGATTAACAAGCATTTTCACCGCCCTCATCAAACGGGATCGCTTGGATATTGACGTGCTGATCAAAAGCCATTTATACGACTATGAATTGGTCAATTTCACCTATGTGGATGATCTTCCCGTCTATCACATTCGTTTTTCACCCAGCGGCAGCAAAGGGAAATACCAGGGCAGTATGTACATCGATGCCGACCGATTTAGTTTGGTTCAACTGGAGTATGACAATGTCAAAAAGCTGCGTGACTTCTCCTTGCTAGGGTTTTCGTACGTCGCTTATGGAAGAAAAGTCAAAGTCAAATTCTCCACCTTTGACCATGACCGCTATCAGTTGGAATTTTTGGCTACAGAAACCAAATACAAAACCGGTATCGATCGTCCATTTAAGATTGTGGAGAAAAACAAATACGTCAAAGGACGACGAAAACAAAACGAACTCAAAGGAGAAGTGCACTTTAAACTAGACGAACAAAGCAATACCACCTTGGTGGTGTTCGACAGTGAGCGCATTTCAAAAGAGGACTTTGCCGCCTTTGAAGAGACCAAAGTCTTTAAAGCCGCGCAGCGCAATACCTACGACCCCCTTTTCTGGGAGGGGTACACCATTATTGAACCCAACAAGGCTATCAAAGCCTTTACTGTCAATTAATATTTGGCCGCTTTTCCTTGCGGGTTTGTTGCCTCTAAAAAAGCGCGGATATCCTCATTGGCTTGCTCCAAATCCGCTCGGCGGAGATACATCATGTGCCCACTGCGGTAGCCTTTAAAGGAAAAACGATCGCGTAATTTTCCACTCGGATCCATTTGCCATTGCGAGTATTTTGCCGCAAAATAAGTGGTGGCGCCGTCGTAATAGCCCGACTGGGTCATGACCTGCAAATAGGGGTTTTGCGCCATGGCTTGCCGCAAGTTATCGCGGGTATTGTCGTTCTCGTTATTCCACGGGCGCACGGGACCAAACATGTTGTATTTGATGTCGGTCGAAAACTTCAACTCCTTGCGGATGTAGTGATTGATCGCCGGGGTGAAAGAATGCAACCAAGACGTCAACTCGGCACTGTAATCGGGAGCATCGCCGGTTTCCTTTTTATCGATTCCCAAATAACGTGAATCCAAGCGCCCAATGGTTTTTCCTTCGTCCCTCAACAGCTCTTTCCAAAAGTAACGCGTGGGGAGGTTGAGGTTGTGTTGTAAGATGATCTTGGCATCAACCCCGGAAAAATAGGCCATGCGTTCGGCAATTTTTTTCTTTTCTTCCATGGGCAAAAAACCGCCTTTGGCCAAGGCTGGAACCAGAGTATTAATCGCGAAGTCTTCGGCCGGGGGAAGCACATCGAGTAAGTCCTTGCTCTGTAAATCGGCAGGCAATTGCTTGTGGTACCACGCTGCGGCGGTGAAATAAGGTAAATTCAAGGCGGAGGAAACCGGTCCCCCAGTGCGCAGGGTTTTGTAGTCGGCGGGGGAGACCATGATGACGCCATTGAGGTACATCCACTGTTGATTTTGCAAGGCCAAAGAAAGTCCCATCACACGGGTACCGCCATAGCTTTCCCCAATGAGATACTTGGGTGCCTCCCAGCGTTGTTTTCGGCTAACAAAAGTTGTCATCCACTCGGCGAGATACTTGATGTCTGCATTGATGCCAAAAAACTGGCCGCGATCCGGCAGCTTACCGTCAACTTCAATCATGCGGGAATAACCAGTGTTGACAGGGTTGATGTATACAATATCGGCGACATCGAGAATGGAAAATGGGTTGGATTGAAAACCATAGGGTTGAACGGGATACCCCTCGTCGTCGATATTCAAAATCCGTGGCCCAGTATAGGCCACATGCATCCACACAGAGGCTGAGCCGGGTCCACCGTTAAAGCTAAAAATCAAGGGGCGCTGACTTGCGTTGTTGACATTCGTTCGGCGGTAGTAGGTATAGAACAAGGAGGCGATGGGTTGCCCTTTTTCGTTCCACACGGGTTGGGTCCCGGCTTCTGCACGGTAGGTCACCGAAGTGCCTTTGATGGTTGTTTTATGATTGGTCACCACCAATGTATCGACGGGAAGTTGGCGCAGTTGTGCGGTTAAACCTTTAAAACAAAACAGCGAAAATAGGGCAATGGCAATATGTTTTTTGATCTGCATGGTTATCTTTTTTTAGTCTCTTACAAATGTAAAAGATGTGCGCACGCAAGGAGCAATTCGGGCATTAATTTTTTTGCAAAAAAAAAAAATCGGCTGTTGAACAACAGCCGATTTCCAACAAAAACAAATAATTAATTCTTATCCAATCGCAATTTTTTTCACAGTTTGTGGCAAAGCCGCTTCCTGTTTGGGTAAGACAATGGTGAGGACACCATCGGTATGTTTTGCTTTTATTTTTTCTGTGTTGACAGAGTCAGGCAGTTCAAAAGAACGCTGAAAACCATTGGAATTGAATTCTTGCAACGAAAAGGGTGTAGCATCGGTAGAAGCACTCTCCGCTGTTTTAATCGTTAGAATTTGTTGCTCCAATTCGATAGAGAAATCTTGTTTTTTGACTCCAGGGGCAGCAACTTCTAGCACAAAAGAATCTTCCAATTCTTGAACATTCACTGCTGGACGCTGGTAGTGTCGAGGAATCGTTGTTCCAAAAAAATCGTTGAACAAAGGAGGAAGGGCAAGGTTGTGTTTCATCAAATACATAACAAAAATTTTTAAAGTTTATTTGCTTCTGAAAAGTCAAAAGCCATGCCCTTGGTTAATTCATGTCAATTTGACGGTTTTTTTGAAAGATATACTGACAATATGTCTTATCCTACGGCTTCCTTCACTTTATCTGCAGCTTCTTGGAAGGCTGTGGCCGACAAAACGTTCAAGCCTGAATTGTCGATCAATTCTTTGGCAATGTCGGCATTGGTGCCTTGAAGGCGTACTATGATCGGTACTTTGATCGCGTCTCCCATGTTTTTGTAGGCATCTACAATCCCCTGCGCAACACGGTCACAACGAACGATTCCTCCGAAAATATTGACCAAAATGGCTTCTACGGCAGGATCTTTCAATATAATGCGAAACGCGGTTTCCACACGAGCGGCATCGGCAGTTCCCCCTACGTCGAGGAAGTTGGCAGGAGCACCCCCGGCTTGTTTGATCAAGTCCATTGTGGCCATGGCTAGTCCAGCACCGTTGACCATACAGCCCACATTTCCGTCAAGATCCACATAGTTCAACCCTACTTCACCGGCTTCTACCTCTACGGGGTTCTCCTCACGTTTGTCGCGCAAGGCGGCGTAATCGGGGTGGCGGTACAAGGCATTGTCATCCAAAGTTACCTTTGCATCGACGGCAATGATGCGATCGTCCGATGTTTTTAAAACGGGATTGATTTCAAATAGCGATGAATCAGAGGACACATAAGCATTGTACAAGGCAGTAATGAACTTGGTCATTTCCTTGAATGCTTTTCCGCTCAGCCCAAGATTGAACGCTACTTTCCGTGCTTGAAATCCTTGTATCCCAACGGCAGGATCAATTTCTTCTGTAAATATAAGGTGCGGCGTCTCTTCCGCTACCGTTTCAATATCCATACCTCCTTCAGTAGAGTACATGATCATGTTTCGGCCCGTTGCACGATTGAGCAAGACCGAGACATAAAATTCACTGGGCTCACTTTCACCAGGATAGTAGACATCTTCGGCCACCAAGACCTGATGTACGGGCTTCCCTTCTGTAGAGGTTTGCGGGGTAATCAATTGCATACCAATGATCTGATCGGCAATCGATTTTACTTCGTCTAAATTTTTAGCCAGTTTTACACCGCCACCTTTACCACGTCCACCGGCATGAATTTGTGCTTTGATGACATGCCATCCGGTTCCGGTAGAGGCCGTTAATGATTCGGCCGCAGCAACAGCCTCTTCTGGGGTTTGTGCAACGATACCGCGTTGGATACCAACACCAAAACTGGCCAATATTTCTTTTCCTTGATATTCGTGTAAATTCATCTGGTCTATTTTAAAAACGACACAAAAATAAACATAATCGATCGCTTCACCTAAGGGGATAAAAAAAGGTTTTGTTTTATTTATAACAATGTCTTATAATTTGAATTTATTCCTCAAACAAGCCATATAACTCAAGGGGTCTTCTTAATTTTGGCAAAATTTATTTCAATGAAAACGGAAGATCTCCTTGCCATTGCCCAGCAACAAAACGGCCCTGTGTATGTTTATGATGCTGAAAAAATAAAACAGCAATACAATCGTCTAACGCAGGCGTTCAATGGCGTCAACCAATTACGGTTGCATTATGCCACCAAGGCACTCAACAATATTTCCATCCTCAAATACATGGCCTCATTGAGCGCTGGTTTGGACACTGTATCGATCCAGGAAGTGCGCTTGGGCTTGCATGCCGGTTTCGATCCATCAATGATTATTTTTACCCCAAATGGTGTGTCGCTCAAGGAAATTGAAGAGGTGGCGACCATGGGTGTGCAAATCAATATTGACAATTTATCCATTCTCGAACAGTTTGGCAGTAAATACCCCGATACCCCTGTTTGCATTCGCATCAACCCACATGTTATGGCGGGAGGAAACAGTAACATTTCTGTGGGGCATATTGATTCTAAATTTGGGATTTCCATTCATCAAATCCCACATTTACTTCGCATCACCGAGAATACGAAGATGCGCATCAATGGTATTCACATGCATACCGGGAGTGATATTTTGGATATCGATGTTTTTCTACATGCGTCAGAAATACTTTTTGATACAGCAAAAAACTTCACAGAATTGGAGTTCATTGATTTTGGTTCTGGATTCAAAGTTCCCTATAAAACGGGAGATATTGAAACAAACATTGAGGAACTGGGAGAAAAACTCACCCAACGCTTCAACGATTTTTGCCGCCATTATGGTCGTGATTTGACCTTGGCCTTTGAACCGGGTAAATTCCTGGTCAGCCAAGCGGGCTATTTCCTCACCAAAGTCAATGTTGTCAAGCAAACCACCTCAACGGTTTTTGCTCAAGTCGACAGCGGTTTCAACCATTTGATTCGCCCAATGCTTTACGGATCACACCACGAAATAGTCAACATTTCGAACCCCGAAGGACGCGAGCGCTTTTACTCCGTCGTGGGATACATTTGTGAAACCGATACTTTTGGAAGCAATCGAAAAATTGCTGAAATCAGTGAAGGGGACTATTTGGCATTCAAAAATGCGGGGGCGTATTGTCAAACCATGGCGAGCAATTACAATTCGCGATTTCGACCGGCAGAGGTTCTATGGTTGAATGGAAAAGCACACTTGGTGCGAAAACAAGAAACCTTTGACGATATCTTACGCAACCAAATTGAGTTGGATTTTGCGGCGCTAAGCTAGGTCATCAATCACGCCAGAACCCAACAGTTCGTGCGCATTGTACCAAGCGACAAACTGGCCTTCTGCAATGGCCGATTGCGGCTGATCGAATAGAACAAACAGCCCTTCTTGATGCGCAATCAATGCTGCCGCTTCGAGCGGTTGGCGGTAGCGAATACGCGCTTGCACTTTCATTCGCTCTCCAACAGCCAAGGAGAGGTCCTCACGCACCCAATGCACATCTTGTGCCTGCACAAAAAGCCCACGCCGATAGAGTCCGGGATGGTTTTTTCCTTGCCCCACATAAATGGTGTTTGAAGCGATATCGGTATCCAACACAAACAACGGTTCTTTGGTCCCTCCTACGGCCAATCCTTTGCGCTGACCTTTGGTGAAAAAATGTGCGCCTTGGTGCTGCCCCACCACTTGACCATCGGTAGGCTGGTAGCGTGTTTTTGTGCTGTGATAGGTCAATTCTTTTAGCGAATCATCAAAGGCAGGAGCTTCCACATGATAACCTTCAAAATCAAATGGGATTTCAATAATGTCTCCCGTCTTCGGGGCCAGTTGTTGTTGTAAAAAATCGGGCAAGCGTACTTTCCCGATAAAACACAAACCTTGAGAGTCTTTCTTTTCCGCCGTGATCAAACCTTGGGCACTGGCAATGGCTCTGACCTCAGATTTCTGTAGATGCCCGATAGGAAAAAGTGTCTTGGACAATTGGGCCTGCGACAACTGACACAGAAAATACGATTGATCTTTGTTGGGATCAGCTCCAGCCATAAGTTGATGCACTGTCGTTCCATGGACTACAGTAGACGATTTTTGACAATAATGCCCGGTGGCCACAAAATCAGCACCCAAGGAAAGGGCGATCTCCAAGAAAACATCAAATTTGATTTCGCGATTACACAGTACATCTGGATTGGGGGTACGTCCCCGTTGATACTCCGCAAACATGTAGTCGACGATACGGGTTTTGTATTCCGCACTAAGATCAATCGTCTGAAAGGGAATCCCCAATTTTTCGGCAA
Source organism: Candidatus Arcticimaribacter sp. (assembly GCA_011526265.1). Lineage (GTDB taxonomy): Bacteria > Bacteroidota > Bacteroidia > Flavobacteriales > Flavobacteriaceae > Arcticimaribacter. Next base: position 9,099 of record WTJN01000002.1, read on the forward strand.
CGATCATGGCGTCATTGCTGTCTTCTAGCCATGGACACTCCGCAGAGAGGGTTACGCTCTCGTCGTGCCAGTTTTTCATAAACAACCCAATGACATCATAGCCTTCCTCTTTGAGAAGATACGCCGCCACACTGGAATCTACTCCCCCAGAAAGGCCCACGACTACGGTTTCCTTTTTCATTGGACAAAGGTAAGTAATGCTGTGAAATAGGGCTTATGCCTAACGGCCACGTTTTCCTCTTTGCTGCTTTTCGGCTTCTTCCATGGCCTTTTGCAAGCGCGCTTGGAAACCGCCTTTCTTTTTGGGTTTCTTTTTGTTTTCCTCAATCTGGGCAAAGATTTTTTCTTCACTCACGACAAAGTTTTTAATCACAAGCATCAACACAATGGTCAAGATGTTGGAAACAAAATAATACAAACTCAACCCGCTGGCATAATTGTTAAAGAAAAACAGCATCATCAGTGGCATTAGATACATGATAAATTTCATGTTGGGCATGCCAGGCTGCTGGGTCGCTTGTTGTTGCCCCATGGTCATCATGGTGTAAATGAATATTGCCACCGAAGCCAAAATGGGAAAAAGACTGATATGGTCGCCATAAAAAGGAATGTTGAATGGTAAGTCATAAACCGAGTCATACGAAGATAGATCGTCCGCCCAAAGGAAACTTTTCTGTCGCAGTGCATAGGCGACTGGGAAAAAGCTGAACAAGGCATAGAACACAGGCAACTGCAACAAAGCCGGCAGACAACCCGACATGGGGTTGGCCCCTGCCTTGGTGTACAACGCCATGGTTTCTTGCTGACGCTTTACCTGATCTTTAGGATACTTGGCGTTGATTTCATCCACTTCGGGCTTCAAAACCTTCATTTTTATTTGCGACACATAGGAACGATAGGTCACTGGAGACATGGCCAAACGTACAATGATGGTCATGATGATGATTGCAATCCCAAACGGCAAAAAGGAGCTGAGGAAATCGAACAAAGGAATAAAGACCGATTTGTTGATCCAACCAAAAATACCCCAACCAAAATTGATATTTTTTTCAATGCCCAGTCCGTATTTTTGAAGTGTTTTGTATTCGGATGGACCAAAATACCATTGGAATTTATGGTTCATTTTCTCCTTGCTTTGCAAGGGAATGACCGAAGTGTAACGTTTGGTAAACTTCTGCTCAGCATTTTCTGATTCAACTAAATTCTTTGAATCAAGACGCACTTTTTCAATGCTGTTGGACGGAATGAGAATACTGTTAAAAAAGTGTTGCTTGTAGCCAATCCATTGGACGTCTTCGGCCACCTCTTCGTCGTCGGAGGTCACAGAGAGTTCATCAACTTTTTCGCCCTCGTACCCATAGGTCAAAGCCGTGTAACGGTTTTCGTATTCAACGCTTCGCGAGTTTCGAAAAGCATCCAAAGTCCATTCCAATTCCTGCTGTGCGTTGGAACGTACGATTCCGTTCGAGGCAAAAGACACCCCCAACATGTAATCACTTTCAGGCAATGTATACGTCATGGCGATCCATTGATTTGGGCCCAAATCGGCCTTCAATTCAAGGATTGACGTCCCATTTTCTTGGCGTTGCTGTGGGGTAAAATAAAGGTCTGCCGTTTGCAAGTTTCGCCCGTCCAAAGTCGTAAAACGAAGGTTGAAATATTGGTTGCCATCCACCAGCGTCAAAGGATCTCCCACATAATTGGTAAGCCCTGTTAAGACGGCCGCTGTCATTTGTCCCCCTTTGGTAGAAAAAGTGAAGGACAAGAATTCATTGCTCAAATCGATCTGTTGCGCTGTTTGAGATTGCAAAACAGCGGCATAATTACTGTTGTTATCTTGCAGTGGATCAACCGAAGGACGTTCATCCATTCCATTGGCTGACGAAGCAACCGAGGTTTCTTTATTGGCAGTAGCAATAGTTTCATCAACCGGCTGTTGATTCATCAACATCCACGTCATGATCAGTGCGATAAGGATAAAACCTATGAACTGATACGGATCAAATTTTTTTTCTTCCATAAACAATAATTATTCGTTGTGATGACGTAAGGCGGCCTGAATAAAACCGACAAACAACGGATGAGGTGCGAGTACAGTACTCTTATATTCGGGATGGTATTGCACCCCTACAAACCACGGATGGTTGGGGTTTTCTACCACTTCTACCAAGCCCGTATCGGGGTTGACCCCCGTGGGCACCAAGCCACTTTCCTCTATCGCTTCTCGATATTCTTCATTGAACTCATAACGGTGACGATGCCGCTCCTCGATTTGTTCTTGTGCGTAAATTCGATGCACCAAAGACCCCGGTTTAAGATCGCATTTCCATGCGCCAAGGCGCATTGTTCCTCCTTTGTCTTCGATGGTTTTCTGTTCCTCCATGATGGAGATGACCGGTGCACTACAGGCCTCGTCCATTTCGGTAGAATTGGCATTACTGATCCCGGCAATATTGCGAGCGTGTTCAATGACCGCCATTTGCATGCCCAAACATATTCCTAAAAAAGGAATGTTGTTTTCTCGTGCGTAACGGATCGCATCGATCTTTCCTTGGATGCCTCGTTCCCCAAAACCAGGAGCGACAATAACACCATCCAAGCCTTTCAATTGCTCTTCCACATTGCTTTGGTCGAGGTGCTCGGAATGGATGGAGTGCACGTTTACTTTGATTTGACTGCTTGCTCCCGCATGGGACACCGCTTCCAAAATGGATTTGTACGAGTCTTGTAGCTCGACGTATTTCCCGATGAGACCAATCGCTATGGTCTCTTTGGGATTTTTCAATTGGTGTAAAAAGGCTTTCCACTTGTCCATATCAGCCTCGACAGGAGCAGGAAGATTAAGGGTTTTTAGAACCACCTTATCCAAGCCTTCTTTTTGCATCAATAAAGGCACGTCATATATCGTATCTGCATCGATAGACTCAATCACCGCTTCTTGTTTGACGTTGCAAAAGA
>WTJN01000166.1 GCA_011526265.1 Candidatus Arcticimaribacter sp.
GCTCTCACATTTTTTCTGAAAAAGGTTCGATAAACGAGACTGTAAGACCGTTCTCTTAGAATTGCATTGAGGCCAAAGGTTGCCTTACACAGATAAGTCTGCGAGCAGATTATTTGACGTAGATTGGTCTTGGAAGAGTTGAGTGGCGACAAATTTCTCTATGTCCATACCACTTTCAACTTGAGCAATTTGTAATTTTTCACTAGCTTCCTCTGAGTTTCCCAAACGCTTATGACATGCTGCTGCATAAAATAAACTAATTCTGGTATCTACTTGCATGTTTTTAAAGGCATCAATTGCTTCCAAAAAACTGTTTTGGAGATATTTACAAACACCTTGTGTTTCGAAAATTAAATCTGATCCGAAGGGATTTATTCGTAAAGCTTGATCAATTTGGTCCAATGCCTCATCAACTTCACCTAAATATGATAATAACACGGCATATCGTGCTATATGGAAAGTATCACTAGGGCAAATCTCTATCGCCTTTTTATGGTGATAAATCGCTTTTTCCATGTCGCCTTCGAACATTAATTTTACCGCGCCAAGTATTCTGTGTGCTTCTGGATCATCAGGATCAATTTCCATTGCTCGGTTCACAGATGCAAAGGCGTCTTCCATCCAATTGTCAGGCATTTCTTCTGGAAACCATTCAGAATTATTTGCTAAAGAACATGTCTTCCAAGCAAATGCCCTTGCATAATTAGGATCGATTTCTGTAGCCTTGGTGAAGAGGCTCAAAGCTTTCCGATTATTTTCGGCGCAAACTGAACTTTTTCTGTGATATTCCAAGCCTTTCAATACTAGATCATAAGCTTCCATAACTTCAGGTTTTTTGTTGGCCAGCTGTTTAACTTGGTCGCTTTCTACTTTGCCAACTAATTTCGCAACGGTAGATTGCACTATTGCATCTTGCACATCAAAAATATCATCCAAGGTCGTGTCATAATTATCGCTCCAAATAATTGTATCCTCTCGTGCAGATACCAGTGACACACTGATGCGCATTCGTGTCCCCATTTTTCTAACTTTACCGTCAACTATATATCGGACACCAAGCTCTTCGCCGATTTCGTGATTGGTTTTATCTTTGCCTGAGTAAGTAAAACTCGCATTGCTTGCACTAACTAATAGATTTTTGTGCCTAGAAAGTGCTGATATGAGGTCATCACAAAAGCCTTCACAAAAATAGCCTTGCTCCTCGTCGTTGCTCAAATTTTTAAACAATAGTACTGCAAGGCTTCCTGGCTCAATACTTTTCACAGCTACTTTAGGCTCGGAGTCTGCACTCATCAGACCCCGGGTTGCGCCTTTGCATTTCAACACGTTGTACGCACGAACCGGCTGCGCAATATTTTTTAAATTAAGTTCTCCGGCATCTTCGTATGAAACTTTAACTTTCATGTTTACCATTTTAAAAATGCTTTCTGAGATACACAATCCATCGCGGATAGCTTGACTTTCTAATCTCGCAGCTATGTTCACAGCGTCACCGAACAGGTCACCGTCAGAAATTAGAACTTCTCCCATGTTGAGACCTATCCTGTAGCTCATCTTATCAGCCTCATCAGAATTGTTGTTGATTGCGACAGATTTATTCTGGATTTGAACTGCGCATTCAACAGCATCAACGGGGTTACTAAATTCTGCCAATACGCTGTCACCGGCTGTGTTAAATATTCTTCCGCCTCTTATCTCAATAAGTGGATCAATAATCTTTCGCCGCGCTTGTAAATTTACTAAAGTCCTATGTTCATCGAAAGACATAAGCTTGCTAAATTCGACTACATCTAGAGCTAAAATAGTGGTGAACTTTCGTTGCATTAGTAATCCCCATTAATCTAATTAAAACTGAGTCTACTTCGCTAGTTTCTGAAAACTAGTACAGAACTTGTATCTGTAAGCTGGTAAGATAAGTCATGCTGGTGGATGGGGTATTTTCGCTGTTGGCGGAATGTATCTAACCGTCACATCAGCTGGGTCGATAGCGCAAAACCCCTTCTTCTACCAAAGTGTTGTCTTCCTGATCTTAGCTGTTGCTTTTTATGCGATGCGATCACCACAAGGAGAAACAGTCACAGGATGACTTAAAAGGCGTGTTGGCCTTTGCACGAGTATTGCAAGGGCCAATGCTCAAGTACGGATTACTCACCTTTCCATTACAGCCAAAACTCGACCCATTTTAGTTGCTAGTTATCCCGCTCTCAAATTTTTCGTAAAAATTTAGTTCTCTGAAAATTATTTTCGCCGTTATGCGTTGAAGGACTTGTATACCGTAAGGTGGACAGCTGCTGATTTATTTCAAAATTAACCCTTAGATCATCCCGCTTACTCTTTACACCGTAGAAAGAATAACCAGCTACTCAGGTCCACGACTGAAAAATATTTGTTCAACAGCGATAATGAGTTAAAGGAGTAACAAATTTTAGTGAAGGAAGTTCTTACTTTCTCATTTTGGGGTCACTTGAAATGCATTTGAGTGCAGTAAAAGAATTTATTGAGTTGGCAATTTCAGACGGGACTCCGCTTAAAGCCTTCTTTACAGCCTGTATTGTGGGTACACTACTAACAATTATTAATCATTTAGACACCATTATGTTGGGCGACATGCCACCTCCGATCAAAATTGTTCTTACATATTGCGTTCCATATTGCGTGACAACTTGGGGTTCGGTTCTTGGCAAGAAATCAAGATCGTAGATAACTAAATCGTATCGAGACCTAGTAATCTTTTTTTGTTTGACTACAACCTTGAGATACGATCTTAGCACTCAGTCAAATCCGCGTAAAATAAATCAAATGACGATATTCAATCTCTTGATTTTATGGTAATGTCGCAGCCTACGTAAACAAGATGAGAACAAACAGGGAATCCTCCCGTCGACTTGAGTTAATGGAGTATTTGCCGTGGTATTAGAAGAATTTTTTAACTCAAAAAAAGTCATTGATCTTAGC
>WTJN01000185.1 GCA_011526265.1 Candidatus Arcticimaribacter sp.
AACAACTGTTGCTTCCCGCCTTTTCGTTGAATGGGGTCGTAGACCTCGGGAAAAATAAATGAACAATAGGCTTTCCCTTTAGGATCGATATACAGCACAGCGGAGACGGCATGCAGCCCTTTGGATTCGCACCACTGCCCTCTTTTCTTAAAGCGGATGGCGCTGCCCAGCCACCGATAGAGCATTTCTTCATTGATGTTTTTTTCGCCATAGGTCACCGCACTGGTGGACCAGTCCAAAAAAACTGCCTTGGCTTCGGTGATGAAACCAATGAACGCGGTGATATCGGCCTCCCCCTCAAGAACAAAGAATGCCGTGGCTTTGGGATTGAGCGCAAGCAGGAGCCGCTTTTGTTGATGATTCGCGTTTTCAACCACCAAGCGGTGTGGAATCACGCTAACGGTAAAGACAATCTCTTCGGGCGTTTGTGCCATGGCCGGTAAGGCAAAAAGAAAAGGAAGGAAGAAACGGATATTCATCGGTAAAGGTTTGGTGCATCTCGAAATTAAACAAAAAACGGAAACTCTACACGGTTTCTCTCCAGTTATCCATTTATCTACCCTACCTTTGCCCCAATGAACACATTTGACGCACTCGGTCTAAGCGACGTTCTGTTGCAATCGATCAACGACATGGGCTTTGAGACCCCCTCCGAAGTACAAGCCAAAGCCATTCCCCTCCTTTTGGATCAAGAAACCGACCTGGTCGCCTTGGCACAAACAGGCACAGGAAAAACAGCCGCCTTTGGTTTTCCCATGCTACAAAAAATCGATGTGGATAGCCGCATTACGCAAGGGCTCATCCTCTCCCCTACACGTGAATTGTGTTTACAAATTACTCAAGAATTAAAAAATTACGCCAAGTACATTAAGGGCCTCAATGTGGTCGCTATTTATGGCGGGGCGAGCATCAACGATCAGGCCAAAAACGTAAAGCGGGGCGCACAAATTTTGGTCGCCACCCCCGGGCGCATGCAAGACATGCTTCGCCGCGGGATGATCAATCTTTCGCAGGTGGAATACTGTGTTTTGGACGAAGCCGACGAAATGCGCAACATGGGGTTCTATGAAGACATTACGTCCATTTTGGCCAATACCCCCAACGATAAAAGCACTTGGCTGTTCTCGGCCACCATGCCCAAGGAAGTGGCCGTCATTGCCCGAGAATTCATGTATCAGCCACAAGAAATTACGGTAGGGCACAAAAATGCGGGCACCAAAAATGTTTCGCACGAATACTACCAAGTTTCGGGACGCGATCGCTATCCCGCCTTGAAACGCTTGGCCGATGCCCACCCCGATATCTTCTCAGTGGTTTTTTGCCGCACCAAACGCGACACCCAGCGGGTGGCCGAAAAATTGATTGAAGACGGGTACAACGCCGGAGCACTCCACGGCGACCTGAGTCAAAATCAACGCGACATGGTCATGAAAGCCTTCCGCAACAAACAAATACAAATGCTGGTCGCAACCGATGTGGCTGCACGAGGGATTGATGTAGACAACGTGACCCACGTAATCAACTACCAACTTCCCGATGAGATTGAGACTTATACCCACCGCTCTGGCCGAACCGGTCGTGCTGGGAACAAGGGCGTATCGATGATCATTGTCACACAAAGTGAGTCACGAAAAATCAAAACGATCGAAAAGATCATTCAAGCCAAAATCACGCCCAAAAAAATCCCAACGGGCATGGACATTTGTGCGACACAACTTTTTCATTTGGCCAACAAGATTCACCAAACGGAAGTCAACAATGATATCGATGCCTATCTCCCTAAGGTGAACGAAGTCCTGGCCGACCTGAGTAAGGAAGAACTCATTCAACGCATGGTGTCGGTCGAGTTTGCGCGGTTTCACAACTATTACAAAAACGCCAAAGACCTCAACAGCAACGCCAGTTCTGCAGAGAGTAGTAGCGGAAAAACCAAACCCAATAAAAAAGACAGTACCCGTTTCTTTATCAACATCGGTGCGCGAGACGATTACAATTGGATGACGCTCAAAGACTTTCTAAAAGCCACGCTGGAGCTGGATCAAGAGGAGGTATTCCACGTGGATGTCATGGACGGGTTTTCGTTTTTCAACACCCCCAATGCCCATCGCGAAAAAGTGATCTCTACTTTCGATTTCTTTGAATTGGACGGTCGCCCCATCAATGTAGAAATCTCGGAAAAAAGAGAAAAAAGCAAAGGAGGGAAAAAGAAAAAAGGACGCCCACACCGCAAATTTGATCAAAGCGATAATGGTTTTTTTAACGATAAAAAGAAAGGAAAGAAACGCAAAGCGGGCAAAGGAGACAAACCCTCCGGTTTTGGACGACGCAAAAGACGTTAACCCATTTTTAACGCACTTAAAGGGTTTTTTCTTGTTATTTTTGTTGCAATGAAATACACCATTGGTCTTTTCTTTATTTTTTTGCTCGCCACTCAAGTTCATGGGCAAAGCAGTGTTTTGCTCAAAGGAAAAGTACAAAACGACAACACAGAAGCCTTCATGCCCAGTGTGCATGTTTTGAATCTCAATTCGGTTGAAGGGGTGATCACCAACGATAAAGGGCAGTTTGAAATTGCTGCTCAGGTGAATGACACTCTCTATTTTTCTTATCTGGGTTTCAAACCCCTCAAGGTGGCTGTGAGCAATGACATGATCAAGTTTGGCCCCCCTGTTTTTCGGTTGACCTCCCTTTCATTTGCCTTGGAAGAAGTGATTGTTCGGCCCTATGAACTAACAGGCTATTTGGATATTGATGTGCGAAAAGTACCGCTCAATCCTGCAGGGAGGTACAGCATACCTGGATTGCCACAGTCGGGCTATGAAGCGGGAAACCGCAACCGTTCCTCTATTTCAAAAGCGATTGGTGCCCTGTTCAATCCTGCGGATTTTCTCTACAATCTCTTTGGCAAAAACCCCAAACAGATGCGTAAGCTTAAAAAGATGCGCGAGGACGATGCGATTAGAAATTTGTTGAGCACCAAGTTTGATCGTGAAGTGCTGGTTCAATTGTTGGGCATAGAGCGCGACAATCTCAATGAGATTGTACGGAATTGCAATTACTCCAATGCGTTTATCAAAGAGGCCAACGACCTTCAAATTCTGGAGGCCATCAGTGGCTGCTATGAAGAGTACAAGGTGTTGCAACTCTAAGCCCATGGATCATCGACTCGAAGAAAAACTGATGCAGTCTTTTTCGCATGTGGCCGATAGGGAGAAAGCAGCGAAGTACATAGAACATCATCCACATTTTTTCGATGAACTCTTAGCTTTGGCTTGTTCCCCAGACCAAGAACGCCAACATATTATGGCGGCTTGGGTGTTGGAAAAGTACATTCTTCCCCGGCTCGAATTACTCTATCCCCTTCTCGATGTATTTATCGAAGGTGCAACTGTTCAGCAACACGAGAGTAAACGCCGACCCATGATGAAAATACTGTATCATTACTGCCAAAACAAAACTTTCCGCAACGCATTAAGTACACAACAAAAAGACGCCATTGCTACGGCATGCTTTGGCACCCTGTTGGAGGCCAAAAAAGTGGCCGCCATTGCTTTTGCCATGAAAACGCTTCATTTTTTTAGAAGCCATGATCGCTGGATCGATGAGGAACTCAATGCCTATGTCGAACGGCATTTACCCAACAGCAGTGCAGGTTTTCGGTCGGTTGTGCGTCAAATTTCATGAAAATATTACCGGCAATGAATTCGTTGGGTTATCTTTGCCTTTTAAATTTCTTTGATGAAGTTAACAGCCTTAAATGCCATTTCGCCCATCGACGGTCGATACCGATCCAAAACAAAACACCTTGCCAAATATTTTTCGGAAGAAGCACTGATTCACTTTCGCGTTCGTGTAGAAATCGAATATTTTATTGCCTTGTGCGAGTGGCCGCTTCCCCAGTTGGAAAGTTTCAACACCTCGTTGTTTGAAGATCTTCGTGATATCTACAAGCACTTCACGGAAAACGACGCGAAGGAAATCAAGGAAATTGAAAAAACCACCAATCACGATGTTAAAGCCGTTGAGTATTTCATCAAAAAAGAATTCGACCGTCTAGAGCTGCAGGAATACAAAGAGTTTATTCATTTTGGATTAACCTCTCAGGACATTAACAACACGGCCATCCCTTTGTCCATCAAAGAGGCATTGGAAAGTGTGTTTCTTCCGCAATTGGAAGAAGTCATCGATCAATTGACCCATCAAGCGGAGGAATACAAAGCTGTTCCCATGCTAGCCAGAACACACGGACAACCGGCCTCTCCTACCCGTTTGGGGAAAGAGTTTGGTGTTTTTGTCGAACGATTACAGCAGCAGAAGAAAGCATTGTTGGCCGTTCCGCATGCCGCAAAATTTGGTGGCGCTACTGGAAATTTCAATGCGCATCAAGTGGCCTATCCCAAAACGGATTGGCAGTCTTTTGGGCGTCGTTTTGTAGAAGAAAAATTGGGACTCCATCATTCTTTTCCTACCACACAAATTGAACACTACGATCATTTTGCAGCCACCTGCGATGCAATCAAGCGAATCAATACCATACTGATCGATCTTAATCGCGACCTCTGGACGTACATTTCGATGGACTATTTCAAGCAAAAAATTAAAGAAGGAGAAGTAGGATCATCGGCCATGCCGCATAAAGTCAATCCCATCGATTTTGAAAATTCGGAAGGGAATTTGGGGATCGCCAATGCTTTGTTGAGTTATTTGTCGGAAAAACTCCCGGTATCGCGTCTACAACGCGATTTGACCGATAGTACGGTACTGCGCAACATCGGTACCCCAATAGGTCACAGCATTATTGGCTATTCCGCCACGCTGAAGGGACTCAACAAACTGTTGTTGAATGAACAGAAAATAAACAATGATCTGGAGAACAATTGGGCGGTAGTCGCGGAAGCCATTCAGACCATACTGCGTCGCGAAGGATATCCCAACCCGTACGAAGCGTTAAAAGAACTCACACGCACCAATGCACAAATCAATCAAGAGGTGATCCACCAATTCATCGATGGTTTGGCCATTGACACAAAAATCAAATCGGAATTAAAAACCATCAGTCCGTTTAACTACACTGGGATTTAACGATCGAGAATATCGAGATATTCCCCACCAGGAATATTGACGATGCTCGTTAATGCGCTGATTTGATCGAGGGCTAAATCGCCTTTGATTTCCAACAAAATATAATCGAGATCGGCAGGACTATTGAGGTTGATTTCTGGATTCTTGGCCACAAACTCATCAAGGCCTTCGACCCACATGACCAAGCGTTTGACCTTATCTTGCTGGGGGGAGAAAACAGCACCAAACTTGACCCGGACACCATCTTTCTTTACATTAAAAAGTGAAGTCAGGTCAGTTTGTTCGATTTCTGTGGCCAACCACTGTGCCATGTCTTTAGCAATGGTGGCGTCCTTGGTGGTCATCACACGAAACGTCTGTAAACTCTTAATCATCAGCAGCAGGGACTCGGTTTCAGGATCGTTCGTATTCACTTTGAATTTACTGAGCATATTGAACATAGAGGGTGGAATGGTGATATGGGTGACGGCAGCATGGTTGCCGTGTTTTTGAAAAACATCGAATTCTTGAAGCGGCGATATGGCAAGGATGAAAAAAAGAAAGACAGATAATTTCACTTTGGACTGATTTTTGGGATTAAAAATATCAACATAACCCTCAAAAGTCAAGAGGAATTGAAATATGTTGATTAATTTGCAAATCGATTTAATACCATATATATTATGAAAAAGATGTTCGCTCTTGCGTTCGCGAGTTTAATGATTGTGTCTTGTGGAAAAAAAGACATTGATGATGATGAAACAAACATAGATACTGTTGATCCTGTTGGGGAGGTCACAGACGATACCGATACATCACCCACGCGTGTAACATCGGTTACCTTAATCAACGACTACATTTGGGAAGGGCTCAATCAATATTATTATTGGCAAGATCAAGTGCCCAGTCTCTCCGACGACCAAACTACTGATGTGACCAGCTACCTTGGGTTATTGAATTCAGAGGATACCCCAGAAGACTTTTTCTATAGCCTCAACCACGAAGACGATCGTTTCAGTTGGATCCAAGACGACTACGAGGAGTTGGAGAACCAGCTTGATGGGATTTCCGCCAATAATGGAATGAACTTCATCATTTATCGTCGCAACAGTGAAAACGATAATTTAATTGGTGTGGTCACTTATGTTCTTCCTGATTCAAACGCTGCAACACAAGGCGTGCAACGAGGAGATTTGTTTACCTCCGTGAACGGTGAAAATTTAACCATTGCTAACTACCGCGGACTACTCTATGGTGAAGCAATGACCTACACCATCGACTTGGTGAATTACGATCCCGTGAGTGATTCTTCCTCTCCACGCAATATCAGCATTACCCTAACCAAAGAAGAAAACTTCCAAGAAAACCCTGTCCACAAAGAAAGGGTTTTTGATGTCAACAACCGTCGTGTTGGGTATTTGATGTACAACAAATTTGTGGGTGAAGTAGACAACAACGATGACGGCAATGTGGATGAAGACTTCAACCAGACCCTCATCGATATTTTTTCAGGTTTCCAAAATCTAAATATCCAAGACCTTGTTTTGGACCTTCGTTACAATGGAGGGGGGTCGGTTCGCACTTGTACCTATTTGGCCAGTATGATTACGGGACAGTTCACGGGTGAAATTTTTGCGCAACAACGCTGGAACACAAAATTGATGAACTACATCAATGCCGTGAATTCGGACAGTGATAGTAGCAATGACTTTAATATTGATAACCGATTCGTATCCTCAGCCACAAACAACCGCACACTCCCCGGGTTGAATCTCAATCGAATTTATGTCATTACTTCCAACAGAAGCGCTTCGGCCAGTGAGCTGTTGATCAATGGATTGGCGTCACACATCAACGTTATCCAAGTAGGGACAACAACTTATGGAAAAAATGTGGGGTCTATTACGCTCTACGATTATGTAGACAACCAAGCGCCTTTTGACAGCATCAACCAAGACCATACTTACGCCATGCAACCCATTGTCTTGAAGATTGCCAACAGCGCGGGATATGCCGACTATGCCAATGGAATCCCTCCAGCAGACGCTGCAACGACCATGCCCAATTTGACCTATATCGAAGCTCGCGAATCCATTGCCAACTACGGCATACTTGGTGATCCTTACGAGCCTCTATTGGCAACTGCGCTAAACCATATTACCGGAAATAGTGATCGCCCCAGTGAGCTTCTTCCCATGTTGGATGAAGCCAAACTACCGGCAAAAATCACTGACCAGTACCGTTTGAACATCGATGATTTCCCAAAAATTCCTTTGAAGAAATTGCGCTAAAAAACATAATTCAATCCAAGGCGGAAGTTTCTGCCTTGGGTTGAAAAACCTAAGAGTTCAACATATTCTTTATCGAAAAGATTGGTCACCCAAACAGAAAGACGAAGTTTTTCTGAGAATTCCTTGGTGTAGTTCAAATCCAAAAGGCCATAAGCGTCCAAAAGTGTACCCTCCGCATCAGCAGCTTGTCTTTCCCCGCGATAGGCGTAGACCATGCTTAGCTGTTGCTGTTTGTTGAACGAATAGGTCAGATGTCCATTGAGGGCATGCTTTGGAATACGAATCAAACGCCCTTCATTGAGTTGTGTGAATGTGTAGTTTAGATCCACTGACCATTGCGCTGAGAAATCACGCTTGAAGTTGAACTCAACACCGCTTATTTGTGTATTACCAGAAGCATTGGCATAGGCATAGGTGGTTAAATCATAAATGATTTTAGGATCTTCTCGCCGTTGAAAAAAAACCAAACCAGTCGTTGTAGTGGCATCCTCCCATTGCGCCCCAACTTCCAATGAAGTACTTTGCTCGGGCTGTAAATCGCTATTCCCGGAGTAAAGATCATATAGCTGATATAAACTGGGGGCTATAAAGGCCGAATTGATGCTCCCCAACAATTTCAGCTTCCCCTTCTTCCCTGCAATCGTATAAGAGGGATTGACATGGTAGGTCATTTGATCGCCATAGGTCTGATGATTGTTCCAACGTACTCCCGCATTGACATTCATCCCCTCTTCGCTCAAATAAACAACATTGGCAAATACATCGTTTTGATGAATCGCGGGTGTTTCCGCATATACTCCCTCCTGATAAAGATAGCCTTGTACTGTGTAGAACCGGTCGTTAATGGGATAGGTATGTAACAATTCGACACTTCGATTCGTGGCCCTGTATGCACGGGGAAAACCGTCTCTATAGTCACGCTGGGTCGTCTGCAAGCCCGTACGAGCAGATAGTTTTCCTTTTCCGTAATCAAAATCGGCATTGAAAGCAAGTTGCTCTAGTATACTTTCCGCTTCAAAGTCGGCATCTTCCAAAGGAAAAGTGTTGTCATAATCATTATTGATTGTTGCCTTACTGGCCATCAAACGCCATTGGAAACGGTGCTTGTCCTGCCCGATGTGTGCGTTGAAATTATAGCGATCAAAAGGATCCGTTTCGGTGCCATTGGTAACGGCGCTCATCCCGGAAGCAGACTGCGAAGAGAAACCAACACTATAGTGCAAACGCTGATGCCTATTGCTCAATCGAAGGGATGAGGACGAATAGCTAAGCGCATCGGGTGATTGGTTCGCCGACTTTTCTGTACCTGCCTGGGCGTTGAGAACAAGACGAAAACCCTCTTCAGCTTTTTTCGTCACAATATTGATCACACCCGCCGCCGCTGCACTTCCATAGAGCGTACTGGCACCCCCTTTAAGGATCTCAATCGAGGCAATGTCACTGAGCGATAAGAAATTCAAATCAAAGTCATTACCAATCCTTGAAGGATCGCTAATGCGTACTCCATCGACCAAAATCAATACTTGATTGTTGGCACTTCCGCGTACAGCCGCACGCAAATTTTGCCCTGTAATGGAACGATTCCCTAAAAGAATAAGTCCAGACTTGGTGGTAAGTAGAGCCGCCAAACTACGCCCTTCGAATTGTCGAATTTCTTCTTCCCCAATAACAATGACCGGTTTTCCAGATTGGGTTCGTTTGATGGGCATGCGCGTATCTAAAAGGACAACTTCATCCAACACATTCTTGGCATCAACGACCAAAGAGTCGGTGGCTTGATTTGTCGATTGCGCCGTGAGCGTTATTCCGCAAAGTAATAGAACAAGCGATACCGCTTGACTTAAAAATAATTTCATAGCAAACAATTACGGGATACAACATGCTTAGCCATTCCCTTCTTTATCCCCGAAGAAAGGCATCACTATGAAAAGGCAGGTCTCCTGACTTGTGTTTTCCTAACACCTTCCCAATGAAGCATATCATCAGTGGCTGGAGTAGTTAGAAAACGCCCGAAGGCTAAACTTACAGTTGCGGGTACAGCAATGGAATCACACCATTTTCCCTTTTCATCATGCAAAGCATAAACCATTTCACGGCATAAAATTACGTAAATTATGCTGCGCTTAGGTAACGTTTTTCGATAAATGAATAGCTGGAAAATAATACCGTAGTGTAAACAAGATCCCCAAGCAAAGTATTGGTGTAAAAGGGAATGGCCAAAGTGAAGGTCGTTACCAATCCTTCCCATGTTGCAGGATAATACAAGATCCAAACACCCAAATTAGAGAGTAAGAAAAACAACAGAGAAGATCCAACAAGAACAGGTAGGTGCATTTTTTGTTGTCGTTGTCCCCACAGGGATATGAGCCCAAAGGACAGGTAGACAAAAAGATTGATCCATCCGATTCCCAAAATAAGGTCGGTAAAAAACAAACCTACCAAGGGAATTAAAAAAGCAGTCCACTTGTTGTGTAATTTTGCTGCCGAAAACAAAGCAATTCCTGTAATCGGGGCAAAATTAGGGGGGTGGGGGAATAAACGGCTGGCTATAGCCAAAACAATCAACCCAACAATCCATCGCATTTCCTTTCGTGTATCTCTCTTCATGCGCTAAAAGTACTCAATTTTTATTTGGTAAGATACATCTTGCGTCGAGAATACAAATTGTAGAATTCGTCATCTTTGAGTGAATCAACAAACAATATACTTTCTCCTGTACTCTTCATTTCAGGGCCGAGTTGTTTATTTACATTCGGGAATTTGTTGAATGAAAACACCGGTTGTTTGATCGCATATCCTTCCAATTGAGGATTGAAATCAAAGTCGGTTACCTTTTTCTCGCCCAACATCACCTTGGTCGCATAATTCACATATGGCTCTTTATAGGCCTTGGCAATGAATGGAACCGTTCGTGAAGCCCGCGGGTTGGCTTCTATAATGAAGACTTTATCGTCTTTTACGGCAAATTGAATATTGATCAATCCAACGGTATTGAGTGCCTTGGCGATTTTATACGTATGGTCTTTAATTTGTTGCACCACATATTCTCCTAGATTGAATACAGGCAAAGTCGCATTGGAGTCTCCCGAGTGAATTCCACAAGGCTCAATGTGCTCCATGATACCAATGATGTAGACATTCTCCCCATCACAAATGGCATCGGCTTCTGCTTCTATGGCTCCGTCCAAGTAGTGATCAAGCAACAGCTTGTTGTTAGGAATCTTCCGCAGCAAATCGACAACGTGTTGTTCCAATTCTTCTTTATTGATGACAATTTTCATCCCCTGGCCACCCAGCACATAGGAGGGGCGCACGAGAATTGGAAAATCCAATTGATCGGCCAATGCAAGTGCCTCGTCGGCGTTTTCAGCAACACCAAACTCGGGGTAAGGAATATTATTGTTTTTGAGTAGGGTAGAGAAACTCCCGCGGTCTTCTGCAAGATCAAGTGATTGGAAACTGGTTCCGATGATATTGATTCCGTAGCGGTCTAACTTTTCGGCCAATTTCAGTGCTGTTTGGCCGCCCAACTGTACAATCACCCCTTCAGGTTTTTCGTGCTGAATGATGTCGTAAATATGTTCCCAGAAGACGGGCTCAAAGTAGAGCTTATCGGCAATGTCAAAATCGGTTGAAACCGTTTCGGGGTTACAGTTGATCATGACTGTTTCGTAGCCACATTCCGATGCTGCAAGCACACCGTGAACACAACAATAATCAAACTCTATGCCTTGACCAATGCGGTTGGGACCTGATCCCAAAACAACAATTTTCTTTTTATCGGTTACACTACTTTCGTTATCGCTAAAGGGCGCTTGACCCTCCACTTGCATTTGTGCTTCGAAAGTAGAATAATAATATGGTGTTTTGGCCGAAAACTCTGCCGCACAAGTATCCACCAACTTGTAGACCCGTTGGATGCCCATTTCTTCACGCAAGCTGTAGACTTGAGATTCTAAGCAATCAAGCATGTGCGCAATTTGTCGATCGGCAAACCCTTTTTGTTTAGCCTCAAGTAAAAGCGCCTTATCGAGGGTCTCTACGGAATAGTTATTGATTTCTTTTTCCAGTTGATGCAATTCTTCGAACTGGCGCAAGAACCACAAATCAATTTTGGTAATCTCGTGGATACGACTCAGCGGAATTCCCATTTGAATAGCATCATAAATAACAAAAACACGATCCCAACTGGCATAGGTGAGTTTTGAGATGATGGTATCGTAATCCTTATAGCCTTTCCCATCGGCCCCCAATCCGTTGCGCTTAATTTCAAGCGATTGGGTGGCTTTGTGCAATGCTTCTTGAAAGGAACGACCAATTCCCATCACTTCCCCAACAGACTTCATTTGAAGACCGAGAACGCGATCTGATCCCTCAAACTTATCAAAATTCCAGCGAGGGATTTTAACGATCACGTAGTCGACAGTCGGTTCAAACAAGGCAGAAGTCGATTGTGTGATTTGATTATCCAATTCGTCCAGCGTGTAGCCAATAGCGAGTTTTGCCGCAATTTTTGCAATGGGATAGCCCGATGCTTTCGAAGCCAAGGCCGATGAACGCGAAACACGAGGATTGATTTCAATCGAGATGATGTCTTCTTTTTCGTCGGGGCTTACAGCAAACTGCACATTACACCCCCCTGCAAAATCACCAATACTACGCATCATTTTAATGGCCATGTCGCGCATGCGCTGGTAGGTGGTGTCAGACAGGGTCATCGCGGGAGCAACGGTAATCGAGTCGCCAGTGTGAATCCCCATTGGATCCATGTTTTCAATCGTACAAATGATAACGACGTTATCGTTTTTGTCGCGCAACAACTCCAGCTCGTATTCTTTCCAACCCAGAAGAGCTTTGTCGATCAAAACTTCATGGATGGGCGAAGCCTCGAGACCACGGGTAAGCAATTCGTCAAAGTCCTCGGCTTTGTGGACGAAAGACGCCCCTGTGCCTCCAAGTGTAAATGAAGGACGAATGACCAAGGGGAAACCAAATTTTTGTGCAATTTCTTTCCCTTTCAAGAATGAAGTTGCTGTGGCCGCAGGAGCCACGGGGATATTCAACTCCAGCATCAAATCTTTGAATTGCTGACGGTCTTCTGTGATGTTGATCGCATCAATGTCCACCCCAATAATCTCTACGTTATGCTCTTCCCATACTCCTTTTTCATCGGCTTCAATACAGAGGTTGAGGGCCGTTTGCCCACCCATTGTAGGCAATACTGCATCAATGTCTTTGTGCTCTTCGAGGATATCGACAAGCGATTTGGTCGTCAAGGGCTTTAGGTAAACATGATCGGCCATAGAGGGGTCCGTCATGATGGTCGCTGGATTTGAATTAATCAGCACCGTTTCGATTCCGTCTTCACGAAGCGAGCGTAAGGCTTGGGTTCCCGAATAGTCAAATTCACATGCTTGTCCAATAATAATGGGTCCAGATCCGATGATCAAGATTTTGTTCAGATTCTCTTTCTTTGGCATAACTCGAGTGGGTTCAAAATTAAATATAAAAAAAAAGTGCTACTTACGAATAAGTAACACTCTAAGTGGATGATTATCAATCATTATTTTTTATGTCTTGGCTCTGATGAGACTGAAATCTTTTTTCTGCCTTTAGCACGGCGGCTGGCTAAAACTTTTCGCCCGTTGGCAGAAGCCATGCGTTCTCTAAAACCGTGTTTATTTCTTCTTTTTCTCTTCGAGGGTTGAAATGTTCTTTTCATGTTTTCTAAAGGCTATACAATAAATGCGTTTAGGTCTTTTTTTACCGAGGGCAAATATACAACAACTTTTATTTTGCACAAGAACAATGATTGAATTTGTTCGATTTGTTTTTCTTATTTTTGGACCAAAATAAACGCATGTTTCCAAAGATCATCAAACTCATTCTCGCCGCATTGTCTGTGGGTGCTTCTATATATCAATTCATCGAAGGATATACTGGCAATGGTGTTTTCCTCATTCTCGTTGCAGGAATGTTTGTACTGCTTTACTACAAGAACGAAATCATCTTTTTGGCGTTTTTGCAATTGAGAAAACAAAATTTTGAAGGTACACTAAAATGGCTCAACCGCATTGGCAACCCTGAGGCCAACTTGGTGACCAAACAGCAAGGATATTTTCACTATCTCCACGGCATAATTGCTTCTCAAACCAATCTCACAAAAGCCGAAAAATCTTTTCGAAAAGCCCTATCTCTTGGTTTGAATATGCAAGCAGACGAAGCTATGGCTAAGTTAAGCTTGGCCGGGATACTGCTTCAAAAAAGAAGAAAAAGAGAAGCCACCACCCTATTGAGTGAAGCGAAGAAAGCAGACACCCACAACATGCTCACCGAGCAAATTAAAATGATGCAAACCCAACTTAAACGCATCTAAGGCATTGCTCTTCAGCACTAAGGTGCTGATTGATGCTCGCTAGATGCATCCATGGGTAAAGCAATATGATAGCGTTTCCGCGATTTGTTGTTCAGGTGATTTTCTAACAACCAAGGGTTGAAACGTTTCATGGTTTTATAATTCACGCCCATTTTCTGAGCGAAATCAGCAATATTTGTGATGGCTGTATCAACCAAAACAGTGCGGTAAACAAACGTAGGATATTTCTGTGCCTCTGGGAGGACAAATCCATATTGTTCTGGTGCCTCTAAAATTGCTTTTACGGCAAGAATTCGAAAGACATAGCGCTTGGTCTCAGTCCCGAGAAGGAGGTCTTTATAGGCCGACACTTGTTGTTTCTCAAGTACTCGACGAATGCCAGAAATCCCACGATTATAGGAAGCCGCAGCGAGGGTCCATGACCCTAATTTGGCCTTTGCCTTCTTTAAGTATCGGCAAGCCACACGGGTCGCCAATTCAATATGATAACGCTCGTCTACATTAGCGTTTACTTCTAACCCATATTCCTTTCCCGTGGCGCGCATGATTTGCCAAAAGCCTTTGGCACCTGCAGGCGAACGCAAATTCTCTAAACCACTTTCAATCAATGCCAAATATTTAAAATCTTCAGGAACCCCTTCTTCTTTTAGTATGCGTTCTATGATTGGAAAAAATTGATGTGCCCTTTTCATCATCAAAAGCGTATTGGATTGCCAGTAGGTATTGACCAATAATTCTTTGTCCATGCGTTCTTTCAAATCGGGCTCATCTAGATGCATTTCTTCCCCAGCGAAAACAACGAGATCGGGAACATGCAAGGCATGAATACGATAATTTTCTGGGGAAGAAAGTCCAACAAATGCCGTGTAAAGGGGTTTTCTAGCGGCGACTATAGCCAGTAAAATCACACCAATCACTGGGATGAAAAAATTCCTTTTAATCTTCATGTGCATGCTGCTTTATGATATTGGGTAAATGAGTGTTGAACCACTTGTGATGAGTAAGTATCATTGCGTGGGTAGCTTTGGGGAGTTGATAAAACCGATTGCTCGTGTCCAAGTATTTAAAGGGGAAAACGGTATCTGCATCACCGTGAATGTGAACGGTATTTGGGTCAAAATCGGTCTGCGTCCAATGCACCATGGTGTCTATGGACCAATCGAGATAGTCGGGATCGCGCTCGGACAAATATTTTTGATAGGAGTCTACCCGTGCTTTTATAGCATCGCCGAAAACCTGCAAGGCCAGGCTTTCGAGGTTTTTAATCCATTGGGTGGGCAACAACTTGTGCGCTCCTGTTTTTTTCGCCACACGCATGGAAGAGGGAAATTCCAAATTTGATTTCACACTTGAAACGATGATGACCAAGCTTACCGGTCTGATTTTTGCAATTTCTTGCACCAAAATCCCTCCAAAGGAAACCCCAAGAAGAATAGGACGTTCGTGCGTAATTCTTTCATTCATACGCTTGGCATACATCGCAATGGGTTCGTTTTTTTGGGGGGGCATCCATGACAAATAAACTACTTCATAGGCTTCTGGAAACCTGAGATATTCAAAAATTCTTGGACTGGCAGCCATTCCTGGCATCAGATAAATTGCTCTTTTTGTCACTTTAGTGGGGATTGCACAAAGGATTAAACACTGTGAATATACATTTTTTGTATCTTTGTTGAACTTTTTTGTCAATTGAAAAAGGAGAAACCAACATTGAATTAAACAAATCTTACGCGAAGTTAACCACAAAAAACAAATTCATGAGTAACCTTAATTTAGTAAACAACGAATTCCTCCGACAATTCGAGATCATGGTTGATGGAACTATGGCCCGTCTTGAATATGCGGAGCAGGAACGCAAAATCTTTTTAACCAAACTTATTGTCCCTGAAAATATCTCCACCTCTACATTGAGAGAAGACTTCATTCGATTAGTATTAAACCATGTTGCTGAACGCAACTTGAAAGTGGTACCTACAAGCCCTGATGTCGCTAGTTTTGTTCGCTCAAACAAGCGATACAAAGAAATGCTTCCCGTAGGAATAAAGTTATAGCAACAATAAGCTCACGATCGCACAAACCCTTCTTCGTCTACATAACGTAGACAAACAGCCTGTACGGTATTGACTTGATGGGGATCCCACGGCTGGCGCATCTTGACGTAGTTGGCTGTGAAACCATGCATATACCCCTGCTTGTTCTCGCCCTCCCACAACACATTTTGGTGGGTTCCAACCTGTGACTGATAAAATTGCTGGCGTTTTTTGGCTGACAATCCCCTCAACATTTTTGAACGCTTGGTGCGAATAGCGTCGGGGACCACCTCATCAAAGTCCGCGGCAGGAGTGTTGGGACGTTCAGAATAGGTAAAAACATGTAAATAAGAAATCTCCAAATCGGCCAAAAACCGATAGGTCGATAGAAAATCCTCATCCGTTTCTCCGGGAAAACCAACGATAACATCTACGCCAATGCACGCATGGGGCATTAAGGATTTTATCTTCTCTACTCGATCTGCATAAAGTTGGGTCAAATAGCGTCGTCGCATGCGTTTAAGAATGTTGTCGCTGCCACTTTGTAAAGGAACATGGAAATGCGGCACAAATCGATCACTTTTGGCCACAAATTCAATGATCTCGTTCTTGAGTAAATTGGGCTCAATCGATGAGATACGAATCCGATCAATCGCACTGATCTTGTCCAAGGAGGTTACGAGATCCAAAAAAGTATCATCGTGTTTTTTGAGTCCAAACTCTCCTTTCCCAAAATCACCAATATTTACTCCTGTAAGTACAATCTCCTGAATTCCTGTAGCCGCAATTTCATTGGCTTTTGCTACTACGTTGTCTACCGAATCACTTCGTGAAATGCCTCGGGCAAGCGGAATGGTGCAGTAAGTGCATTTGTAATCGCAACCATCTTGGACTTTTAAAAAAGCACGGGTGCGTTGCCCGGTCGAAAAACTGCTTTCAAATTGGTTAACCTCTGCAATTTCACATGCATGTACTTCGGAGGTATCGCGTTTGGTTAAATCGGATAAAAACGCGGTTAGATTAAATTTCTCCGACGCACCGAGAACCAAATCAACCCCTTCTACATCGGCCAATGCTTCGGGCTGCAATTGTGCATAGCAGCCAATAGCCGCCACAAAAGCCGAAGAATTTTTCTTTAATGCACTTTTGACCAACCCCTTAAAACGCTTGTCTGCATTTTCGGTAACAGAGCAAGTGTTGATCACATACACATCCGCATATTGATCGAACGCAACGGTCTCATAATGCTGAGGCGAAAAACTTTTTTCAATTTGTGCAGTTTCCGAAAAATTCAACTTGCACCCTAAAGTATGAAAAGCAACCTTGGCTTTGGTTGTTCTTTTTCGAAAGCTAACCTGATGATTATGCATCGCAGCGAAAATAATTAATGTAATTTTGTGACAAAGATACTGTTTGATGGTCAAAAAATCAGGCATAACGCACTTGGTCTTCTTCACGATAAGCGCACTGGCCTTACTGCAATGCAGTTCTCCTACCGATATTCCCCCTCATACAGTGTTTCGCTACAACGAAACCCGCAACGTTACCTCCTTGGATCCAGCTTTCGCAAGGAACCCGCAAAACATATGGCCCATCCAGCAACTTTTTAACGGCTTGGTGCAATTGGACAATGACTTAAATGTCATTCCAGAGATAGCGAAACATTGGACCATCGATTCTACAGGAACCAAATATATTTTCGCATTAAGAAATGATGTTTACTTTCATTCGTCGCCATACTTTGAGCAGGACACGCGTAAGGTCGTTGCCCAGGATTTTGTTTACAGTTTTGACCGATTACAAAACCCCAAACTTGGGTCGCCAGGTGGCTGGGTTTTGCAACAAGTAAAAAAATACCAAGCCCTTGACGATCATACTCTCGAAATAGAATTGAAACAACCTTTCCCGGCTTTTCTGAGTTTATTGACCATGCGGTACTGCGCTGTCGTTCCAAAAGAAGTGGTAGAAGCATTGGGGGAAGATTTTAGAAAATCACCCATAGGGACAGGACCTTTTTTGTTCAAAGCGTGGGAGGAAAATGTAAAGCTCGTTTTGCGAAAAAACTCGCGTTACTACGAAGTCGACAAAGATGGAACCCCACTGCCCTATCTTGAAGCCATTGCCATTGAATTTTTGACCGATAGTCAAAGTGAATTTTTACGCTTTCAAAAAGGTGATTTTGACTTTTTAAATGCTTTAGATGCCGCCTACAAAGATGAATTACTCACCCCCGAGGGAAAACTACAACCCAAATACAAAGAAAAATTACACCTTCAAAAGGGTGCTTATCTGAACACCGAATACATTGGTTTTAATAGGGAAAGCAACAATCCTGTATTGCAATCACTCGCAATAAGAAAAGCCATCAACCTTGGGATTGATCGAAAAAAAATGATCACCTATTTGCGCAACACCATTGGTACACCCGCCAATAAGGGATTTATCCCCGATGGTTTAAAAGGCCAAAGTACAGATCGTCGCTTGACATTTGATCCTCAACAAGCCAAAGCATTGGTGGATGACTATAGACAATCTACAAGAAGTCAACCCACCATCCGGTTGGCCACGGATGCCAACTATTTGGATATTTGTGAATACCTCCAACGCGAATTGGCCAAAATAGGCATCGACATCGCCATTGATCTCATGCCAACCGCAACGCTTCGGCAAGCCAAATCCGCAGGGAATTTAGAAGCGTTCCGCGCCAGTTGGATCGCAGATTATCCGGATGCCGAAAATTATCTTTCTTTATTTTACAGCCCTAATTTTTCACCCCAAGGCCCAAATTACACGCATTTTCAAAACATGGAATTTGACCGGTTATACACCCAGGCAATGAAAGAACCCCATGATAAAAAAAGAGAACTTATCTACGCTCAAATGGATGCCTTGATCATGGACGAATTCCCGATCGCACCATTGTATTATGACCAAATGGTTCGTTTTGTTCAAAAAGATGTCATTGGGCTCGAAACCAATGCACTGAATTTATTGTATTTGAAAAAGGTGCGAAAAATACCTCACACTAATCCCGACGCCACTGGGCACTAAACGTAAAAATCTGCTTCAAAACAGCAATATCCTCATCCGAAAGCTGTTTGCCACGACGCTCCATCATGGCGCTATTGGCCTCCATGGCTTTGTCAAAATCGTTTGTTTTTAACCCTTGTGCCCCGCCAAAACTAAAACTTGGAAGAAAAGTCCTTGGAAATCCTGCTCCATAAATATTGGCACAAACCCCAATCACGGTGGCGGTATTGAACATGGTATGAATCCCACAGCGGCTATAATCACCCATCAACAAACCACAAAATTGCAGTTCAGTTTTGGCAAAGGTGGTCTTTTGGTAGTCCCAAACACGAATTTTTGCATAGCTATTTTTAAGGTTCGATGCATCGGTCGCTGCACCTATATTGCACCATTCACCAATGACCGCATTGCCTAAAAATCCATCGTGCCCCTTGTTGGAATACCCAAAAATAACAACATTACTCAGTTCTCCTCCTACCTTTGACCAAGGGCCAATGGTCGTTCCACCATAGATTTTGGCACCCATTTTGACCACTGCATGTGCGCACAAAGCAATACTGCCGCGAAGTAAACTACCCTCCATGACCTCAACATTTTTGCCAATATAAATGGGGCCGGTTGATGCATTGAGTGAAGCACCCTCGACCACCGCACCTTCTTCAATAAAGATATTTTCAGGACACTTTACATGATTGGAGGAATGAATACTTTGACTCTTTTTCCCCTTTGTAAGGCGTGTAAAATCGTTGCGTAAGACTTCATCATTCTTTAAAAAAATGGCTGTTTTATCATCCAAATGAATCAAGGGGTCATTGATAGTAATGATTTTTTTGGCCGAACGCAGTTCGAGAGGATAATTTTCTTTGGTCACCGAAGCAACTGTTTTTTCCTCATAGTGCAAAAGTTCGCCTTCGGACAACGCCAAAATAGCTTCGACCAATTCTTGGGTGGGGAGAAAAGCAGGGTTGATAAAAACGTTTAATGCGCCATAATCGGTTGCATATTTACCCAAAAGGTCCTGATGAGCCTGTATGGAGCACTTTTTCTTGAGTGCATACTCCCATTTGTCTATCAACCGATCGATCCCACAACGAATATGTGCAACAGGGCGAGTGAAAGTAAAAGGTAAAAGGGCCTCGCGTTCTGGGCCATCAAAAAGGATATATTGCATGAAAATAGATTGTCCTTAACGAATGTAATTAAAATTGAGCCAAAAAAAAACTGCCCGATTCCTCAGGCAGCTTGATATATGGTAAAAGAAAAAACTACTTCTTGAACTTGGCGTATTTGTTTTTGAACTTGTCAATACGACCAGCGGTGTCAACCAACTTGGTTTTCCCAGTGTAAAAGGGATGGGAAGTTCGTGAAATCTCTAACTTGACCAAAGGATATTCCACACCCTCAATGTCGATGGTTTCCTTCGCATTGGCCGTAGATTTAGTGATAAAGACGTCTTCATTTGACATGTCTTTGAATGCTACTAGGCGATAGTTTTCTGGATGGATATCTGCTTTCATCGTGTAATCTTATTTAAAAACGTGTGCAAATGTAACGGATTTTTCTAAATTTATAAAATCAATAACGAATTAAACTAAAAATATTCAGCATGGAAAATCAAGCACCTTCATTACAATCGACTATCCTCCAGTACGGTGTCCTTCTCGGTATCGTTTCTGTTGTTTTTGGGCTCATGCTCTACTTCTTGGACATGCACTACACCCAAGAAAGTGCCGTTGGCATTGTAAGCATCGTTATAACTGTTGCGGTAATTTGTGTGGCACAATACAATTTTCGGAATGACAACAGTGGCTTTTTAAGTTTTGGTGAAGCATTAAAAGTAGGCATGGGTGTTGCCTTGGTCAGTGGTGTGATTAGCGTTCTTTATCAGATATTGCTGGTTACGGTAATCGACCCCGACACGGTGACAAAAATGATGGAAGTGGCACAAAACAAGCTCATTGACCAAAACCCTGAAATGTCCCAAGAACAATTGGATCAGATCATGGGAATGCAAAAAAAATTCACCACCCCGACCATGATGGCGGCTTTTGGTCTCATTGGTAGTTTGTTCATTGGTTTTGTCATCTCACTCATCACCGGACTCATTTTCAAACGCAATCGTCCTGAATAGGGGGTTTTTTGTAAGTTTGTAAGCGGTTTTGCTTATGGACATTTCAATCATTATTCCCTTACTCAACGAAAACGATTCACTGGTCGAGTTGCACCAATGGATTACCCAAGAACTTCAAGATACCGTTCCTGCCTTTGAGGTTATTTTTATCGATGACGGCAGTACAGACGGTTCTTGGCAAACGATTGAAAAAATAGCACAAAAATTTCCCAATGTTCGGGGGATTCGTTTTGAGCAAAACTTTGGAAAATCCCAAGCTTTGCATGCAGGCTTTGCTATTGCCGATGGGAAAATAGTCTTCACCATGGATGCCGACCTACAGGATTCCCCAGCGGAAATCCCTAACATGTACACGCGCATGATAGAAGAACAATGGGATTTACTTTCTGGCTGGAAGAAAAAACGCTACGATTCGGTTCTTTTTAAAAACATCCCCTCTAAATTGTTCAATTGGGCAGCACGAAAAAACTCGGGGATTGCCCTTCACGATTTCAATTGTGGACTCAAAGCCTATCGACAAGAAGTGATTAAAAACATTGAAGTATACGGGGAAATGCACCGGTACATTCCTGTCATTGCTGCCCACAAAGGATACCGCAAAATTGGAGAACAAGTAGTTGTTCACCAAGCGCGTAAATACGGGCATACCAAGTTTGGCATGAATCGCTTCATCAACGGATTTCTAGACCTAGTCACGTTAAGCTTTTTGCACAAATTTGGGAAAAGACCCATGCACTTTTTTGGTTTTTGGGGAACGCTCATGTTTGTTATTGGCTTTTTATCTGCTGGTATTTTGGGCATCGATAAGTTGTATTTTCACACCGATGGCCGTCTCATTGCCGAGCGGCCAGAATTTTATATTGCTCTGACAACCATGATTTTGGGAAGTCAATTTTTTGTTGCTGGCTTTCTTGGAGAATTGCTGGTTGGACAACAAAAAAACAATCTCCGTTACACCATTGCAAAAAAAATAAACTTCCCCAATGAACCTTAACCAGCGCGTTGAAGAATGGCTCAAAGCGCCCTTTGATCGGGAGACGCAAATTGAAGTCGAAAAATTAAAACAAGACACTAAACTACTTGAAGATGCATTCTACACCGATATTAGTTTTGGTACTGGAGGTATGCGCGGCAAAATGGGGGTTGGCTCCAATCGGATCAACAAATATACTTTAGGCAAAGCATCTCAAGGATTATCCAACTATTTGAACAACATCAATAGCGCTACCAAAAAAAAAGGTCTCCCAAAAATTGTCATCGCCTACGATAGTCGGCATAACAGTAAAGCCTACGCGGAACTGATTGCCGGAATTTTTTCTGCCAATACTATTTCAACCTATCTTTTCGATGATCTCCGTCCAACGCCAATGCTGTCTTTTGCAGTGCGACATCTTCAAGCCGATGCCGGGATCGTGTTAACAGCTTCCCATAATCCTCCCGAATACAATGGGTATAAAGTATACAATCAATATGGCGGACAAATCACCCCGCCAGAAGATGAGGCGATCATTGATTGGATCAATAAAACCCAATTTAAAGATATTCGCTGGGAAGTAAATCATCAGCACATTCATACTATCGGTCAAGAAATCGACAAAGCGTATGAGACAAAGATGCTTGAGCAGCGTGTGGTTTCGCCACTATCAACGCAAAAAACACGCATCGTATTTAGTCCTCTCCACGGAACCGCGATCAAAAATCTACCGCCTTTACTCAAGCTTGCTGGGTACGACCATTGCTCAACTGTGTTGCAACAAAGCACACCCGATGGAAATTTCCCCACCGTTTGCTCACCCAATCCCGAAGACCCCGAAGCTTTTCAAATGGCTATTGAACAAGGCGATAGAGAAAATGCCAACCTCATCATGGCAACAGACCCCGACGCCGACAGGATTGGCATTTGTGTCAAAAACAACAAGGGGCAGTGGCAATTCCTGAACGGCAATCAACTCATGACCGTATTGGTGCGTTTTGTCCTTGAAAACAAAAAGTTGAATCCACAAATGTTTGTGGCCTCCACGATTGTTTCAACTCCACTAATCGAAAAAATTTCTGCGGCGAAAAAAATCGAATGCCTACTCACCCTGACGGGTTTCAAATGGATTGGGAAATTGATTCAAGACCATCCCGAAAAACAATTCCTTTGTGGTGGCGAAGAAAGCTATGGATTCCTCCTGGGCGATCTAGTACGCGACAAAGATGCGATCAGTACTGCATTGTTAATTGCCGACCTCCATGCCCATCTTCAAGCCCAAGGGAAGACCATCTACCACTACTTATTGGAAACTTATCTCGAATTTGGGCTTTACCACGAAACCTTGGTATCGATGACAAAAGAGGGCAAAAAAGGACAAGAGGAAATTCAATCGATGATGACGAAGCTGCGTTTCCATCCACCGCAATTCCTCGACGGTACTAGAGTGACAGATATTGACGATTATCTGTCCGGGGAAAACACCACTGCCGACGGGAAAAGCACCCCGCTCGATCTTCCCAAAGCCAACGTGTTGCGGATTCATCTAGAAGACGGAAGTCGAGTAGCTATACGGCCTAGCGGAACAGAACCAAAAGTCAAACTATACTTCAGCACAAATGTTTGCCTCGACCGCTTAGAAGATTATCCCCAAAAAATAAAAGTCCTGGAAAATAAAATCGAAAACCTAAGTCAAAGTATCCATGCATTATTTTAGAAAAATCTTTGCCTACGCAAAGCCTTATCACCGTTTTATTGCTGGAAATATCTTTTTCAATGTCTTCTATGCGATTTTTAGCGCGCTTTCATTTGTTGCATTGATCCCCATGCTCAATGTGCTTTTTGATCAAATCCCTCCGGTAAACACTCCCCCAACCGCATTTGAGATCAGTAACATTGAAACCTACGTAATCCAAAATCTCAATTATCATTTATCACAGATTGTTGCCACAGATCCGCTGTATGCGTTGATGCTTTCCATTGGCTTGATTCTACTGCTTTTTTTCCTCAAAAATCTATTCAACTACTGTGCGCTCTTTGCCATTACTTTCCTTCGCAATGGAATTCTTAAAGATTTGAGAAATGATCTCTACAAAAAACTCCTCTTGCTACACATTGGTTACTTTAGTGAAAAGAAGAAAGGCGACACCATGGCTAAGCTTTCTACAGATGTGCTGGAGATTCAACATTCCTTTTTATCTATCCTAGAAATCGTTGTCCGCGAACCTTTAAATATTCTTTTCACGCTTATCCTGATGTTCAACATCAATGCGTCATTGAGCATTTTTGTTTTGCTTTTCATTCCCTTAGCAGGATTGATCATTTCCAGAATTGGAAAAGCGCTTAAAAAAACCTCCGATAATGTTCTGAAAGAGCAAGGGCATTTTCTTTCCCTGATCGAAGAAACCCTTGGAAGCCTGACGGTGATCAAAGCCTTCTATGCCGAACGCCAATTTCAAGATAAATTCGAAGCATCTACACAGCGTTTTTATCATTTCAATAACCGCTTGGTAAATCGTCAAAACCTCGCTTCCCCCTTGAGCGAATTTCTAGGCATTGGCGTGATTGGAGGCTTGTTGTGGTTGGGCGGAAAAATGGTCCTGATTGACGAGAGCCTTTCCGGAACAGTATTTATCTCTTTCATGCTTTTAGCCTATAACATTCTTACACCGGCAAAAGCCATCAGCAAAGCAGCCTACACTTTGAAACGAGGAAACGCTGCCGCTCAACGTGTACTGGACCTTTTAGACACACCCTCAACCATTGAAGAAGCTGCGCCACCTACACCTCTCAATACGTTTAGGGATGCCGTGCATTTTGACAAGGTAAGCTTTGGGTATACTCCCGACCAGCCTTTATTCAATCATTTCAATCTCAACATTGACAAGGGTACCAGTGTTGCTTTGGTGGGGGAATCTGGCAGTGGGAAGACAACGATCGCCAACCTGATCAATCGTTTCTACGACGTGGATGAAGGCGCCATCACCCTCGACGGGATCAACATCAAAGCACTGTCGAAAAAAGACCTTAGAAGAACCATTGGCGTGGTGACACAAGACCCCATTTTATTCAACGATACCGTGGCGAACAATCTTTGTTTAGGCAATCCCGACGCCAGCAAATCGGCCATGATTGAAGCAGCAAAAGTTGCCAACGCACATGACTTTATCCTTGCACTTCCGCAGGGATACGATACCCTGATAGGCGATCGAGGGGGAAAACTTTCGGGCGGTCAAAAACAACGGCTTTCCATTGCTCGGGCCATCCTAAAGGACCCCGCAATATTGGTGCTCGATGAAGCTACATCAGCCCTTGATGCAGCATCGGAAAAACTGGTGCAAGAAGCCCTTGAAAAACTCATGCATAAAAGAACTTCTATTGTCATTGCTCATCGATTGTCAACCATTCAAAAAGCAGATAAAATCGTGGTCCTCGACAAAGGCAAGATTGTCGAAGAAGGTTCGCACCAAGAACTTATGGGGCTCAACAAAACCTATGCCTCCTTGGTTCAATTACAAAAGCTGTAAACATGAAGCGAATTTTTGACAATCAGGTCAATGCGATCATCATGGCTTTGGACGAAATTCTCCTTCACAAAAAGAGAGCCGCCAAAGTATTGTCTAAAATAGTACAACAACACCCCAAGTGGGGAGCGAGAGACCGAAGAGTCGTTTACGACTTTACTTTCGGGATTTTACGCTGGAAAAGACGCCTCAATCACACTTTACAAAACGACGATTACGCGCATGATCCACAACAATGGATTGCATTATGGGCGCAAAAAAACGAGTTTGACTTGCCGTCATCCTCTCCAGTACTTGCGGTCACAGACAAAAAAATATCGGGAGACGAATCTCCCGACCTTCTTACCTCCTTTCCCCAATGGTTGTATGCGTTAGGTGAAAAAGAATTAGGAGAAATCTGGCATGAAGAAGCCATATCATTGAACGAAAAAGCAAGCATATGTCTACGCGTCAATGAATTTAAAACCTCTGCAGAATCACTCTCAAAGGAGTTGCGCGAAAAATACACCATTGAAAATGAACCCCTTCCCAACATCCCAAGTGCACTGATACTAAAAAAGGGAGTGAAAATGGAGCGGCATCCTTTGTTTAAAAAAGGGTTGTTCGAAATTCAAGATGCATATTCGCAAAAAATTGCCCCTTTTTGTCAGGTCCAACCAGCCACCAAGGTCATCGACTTTTGTGCAGGAGCCGGGGGAAAAACACTCCATCTGGGTGCTTTGATGAAAAACAAAGGTGAAATCCTTGCATTTGATCCTTCCAAAAACAAACTAAGAGAACTTCAAAAAAGAGTAAAACGACACCATTTAACTCTCATCGAAGCCATGGTTACCGATGATCAAACAGATTTTTCTCCATTGCATCAATGGGCAGATACGGTACTGATCGACGCTCCTTGCAGCGGCCTTGGCACCCTGAAGCGATGTCCAGAAATCAAATGGAACCTATCCCAAGAACGATTAGAAAATTTGATTTCTATTCAAGAAGAAATCCTAGGAAAAGCCAGCGCTCTCGTCAAATCCAATGGAAAATTGATTTACGCAACCTGTTCTATACTACCCAGCGAAAATGAAAAACAAGTCGAAAAATTCTTAGCTACGCATCCTCACTTTCAACTAGAAGCCCAAGAACGTCTTTCGCCTTCAAACTCAAATTTTGACGGATTTTTTATGGCGCGATTTGTTCGGAAATAACCTGTGTTTCCCTTCGGTGTGAATAACTCATAAAAAAATGAAGTGCCGCGTATCGAAATAGGAAAAAATCTTCCTAGGAAAAGCAGTATTTTTGTGATCTAAATCCCTAGGAAATGATTCACTTTTTTGGTCGGCCGGAACAACAAATTTTTGCAGTTGAAACCCCATCAGACCTTCTCCCGGTTGAAAAAGAAAAATTAGAATGGCTATTCAGTGCCTCCCCCTTCATTGACCAAAAAAACATTGAAGGAACTTTCATTGGCCCACGAGCAAGTATGATTACTCCATGGAGTACCAATGCCGTAGAAATTACGCAAAACATGGGTATTGCAGGTATTGTTCGCATTGAGTGCTACCACCCAAAATCCGCTGTGGCAGACATTGACCCCATGTTATTAACAGAAATCAATGGGTTAAACCAGCAACTCTTTCAGGTCGATATTCGCCCAAAAAAAGTAGAACAAATCACCGATATTGCCCGTTACAACCAACAAGAAGGACTTGCCTTGAGTGACGAAGAAGTCGAGTATCTCAACGCATTGTCAAACAAACTGGGACGTACCTTAACCGACTCTGAAGTGTTTGGATTTTCGCAAGTGAATTCGGAACACTGTCGTCACAAAATTTTCAATGGCACTTTTATAATCGATGAAGAAACCAAAGAAAAAAGTCTCTTTCAACTGATCAAAGCCACCTCAAAAGCACACCCCAACCATATCGTTTCGGCCTACAAGGACAATGTGGCCTTTATCGATGGTCCAGTGATCGAACAATTTGCGCCTCAAAGGGGAGATCAGCCCAGCACTTTTGAAAAGACATCCATCGAAAGTGTAATCTCGCTCAAGGCGGAAACACATAATTTCCCCACCACTGTTGAGCCCTTTAATGGCGCTGCAACCGGTTCGGGAGGAGAAATCCGTGACCGTATGGCTGGCGGACAAGGATCAATTCCGTTGGCAGGAACTGCCGTGTATATGACCCCCTACTCGCGCGTACAAGACGACCGAAAAAAAAGCACAATGCCCGAGCGCAAATGGCTCTATCAAACTCCCATTGACATTCTCACCAAGGCTTCGAATGGGGCTTCCGACTTTGGAAATAAATTTGGACAACCCCTCATTACAGGGTCGTTACTCACCTTTGAACATTCCGAGGGAGCGCAACGCTTGGGTTTTGACAAGGTCATCATGCTGGCAGGAGGCGTTGGGTTCACCAAGAAAGAACAAGCACTGAAACACACCCCGAAAAAAGGAGATAAGATCATCATTCTAGGAGGAGACAACTACCGTATCGGTATGGGAGGAGCCGCTGTCTCATCAGCTGATACAGGGGCTTTTGGAAGTTCGATAGAATTAAACGCTATACAACGATCAAATCCAGAGATGCAAAAACGCGTGGCCAATGCCATTCGAGCGCTGGTTGAACAACCCCACAATCCGATAGTTTCGATTCACGATCATGGGGCTGGTGGGCACCTTAACTGCCTCTCTGAACTGGTAGAAGACACCGGCGGGAAAATCGCCATCGATGCGCTTCCTGTGGGCGACCCTACCCTCTCGGCCAAAGAAATCATTGGCAATGAATCGCAAGAAAGAATGGGACTCATCATGGCACCAGAAGATGCCACCTTGTTGAAAAAAATTGCTGCCCGTGAGCGCGCACCTTACTACGAAGTGGGGGAAGTAACCGACGATCATCACTTTACATTCTTCTCGGAAAAGAACAATGAAAAACCCATGGATCTCGCCCTTTCTTCACTTTTTGGGAGCTCGCCAAAAACAGTGATGAATGATACAACGCCCGAATCTCAATTCGATGCTGTGGTGTATGATAACGCTTCCATCAAATCATCTATTGAAAACCTGCTTCAGCTGGAAGCAGTGGCCTGCAAAGACTGGTTGACCAATAAAGTAGACCGATGCGTCACTGGGCGTGTCGCCCAACAACAATGCGTGGGAGAATTACAGTTACCGTTGAGTAACTGTGGAGTAATGGCCCTTGATTTCACGGGACAAAAAGGAATTGCAACGTCCATTGGGCATGCACCTGTGGCTGGGCTCATTGACCCAGTTGCTGGAAGTAAACTATCAATTGCCAAAGCGTTAACCAATATTGTGTGGGCGCCTTTGGAACACCGCTTGAGCAGCGTTTCACTGTCGGCCAACTGGATGTGGCCCTGCAATAATCCAGGCGAAGATGCACGCTTGTATGCGGCTGTTGAAGCCTGTGCCGATTTTGCAACAGCATTGGGGATCAATATTCCAACAGGGAAAGACTCCCTGTCCATGAAGCAAAAATACCCGGAAGGAGATGTACTAGCTCCAGGAACTGTGATCATCTCGGCGGTAGGACAATGTGCTGATGTACGTCGGGTTGTCACTCCCGTAGCACAAGCCAATGGTGGCGATATCTATTATATCGATATGTCTTGCGATGCGCTTTCGTTGGGCGGATCCTCTTTTGCACAAACAAAAAATGCAATTGGACAAAAAGCCCCAACCATTCAACAAAATGCATATTTCAAAAATGCCTTCGACCGCATTCAGCAAGCAATTGAAGAAGATAAAATTGTTGCCGGTCATGACATTGGTGCTGGTGGTCTTATCACAAGTTTACTGGAAATGTGCTTTTCATCCACTGACATAGGCATGGATCTTTCCATTCAAGCGCTTGGTGCCAAAGACATTACCCACGCACTGATGGCAGAAAATCCAGCGGTCATCATTCAATCAAAAGCCGATCTATGCAGCTATTTTGAGCAGGTGGGTGTAAAAGCGCATCGCCTGGGAACAGTCAATACTTCTGCTGCAATGGTTATCGATGACTTGACACTGTCGATCCCCGAGATGCGCGCACTCTGGATGAAAACATCCTCAGCCATGGAGGAGCAACAAACCGCAGCTCCTTTGGCCAAAATACGGGCGCAGCAAAGTGTTTTGCAGCCGCTTAAATTTCGATTCCCCGCCAATTTCACTGGACAAAAACCTCAATCAAAATCCAAACGAATTAAAGCAGCGGTAATCCGTGAGAAAGGGAGTAATTCTGAACGGGAAATGGCATATGCAATGGATTTAAGCGGATTTGACGTGCGTGATGTGCACATGACCGACCTGATCTCGGGACGAGAAACCCTCGAAGACATTCAATTTTTGGTGGCTGTTGGTGGCTTTTCAAATTCCGATGTACTGGGTTCCGCCAAAGGTTGGGCTGGGGCCTTTAAGTACAATGAGAAAGCAAAAGCGACCTTGACGGCCTTTTTCAACCGACCCGACACCCTCTCATTGGGTGTCTGCAACGGCTGTCAATTGTTCATAGAATTGGGATTAATTACTCCCAAAGACGCGCAAAAACCAAAGATGGTGCACAACGATTCTGGGAAATTTGAATGTCATTTCACGGGGGTAACCATTCAACCCTCCTCTGCGATCATGTTGCGTGGAATGGAAGGAAGCACACTCGGGATTTGGGCCGCTCACGGGGAAGGAAAGTTTACCTTCCCGCACGATGAGAATCACTATCAGATTCCTGCGAAATATCACTATGCCGATTATCCTGCCAATCCCAACGGATCGGTCTATAACGCAGCCATGCTGGCCAGTAAAGATGGCCGCCATTTGGTTATGATGCCGCACCTAGAACGTGCTACATTTCCTTGGAATTGGGCGCATTATCCCACCGATCGTTCGGATGATGTAAGCCCATGGGTGATGGCTTTTGAAAATGCCCATGCGTGGTTAGCAAAATAAATGTTGGTTTTATTAAATAGTTTTATCTATCTTGAAAGCTTGTGAAACTATTTTAAATAAAAGCAATGATACCAACACGATTATTCGATTTTCTTGCGCAGCAGAGAGACACTCCCCTGCAGAAATGCCTCAATACAAAATACAACGGTCAATGGGTTGCTACTTCTACCCAAGAGTTCTACGATAAAGTGCAACAAGCTTCGCGTAAACTTCTAGAAATGGGCGTTAAGCACGGCGATAAAATTGCACTCATTTCGACCAACAACCGCACCGAATGGTGTATTATGGATCAAGCCATTCTTCAACTGGGTGGAACGACCGTGCCCATTTATCCCACCATCACTGGGCCAGAATACGAGTATGTGCTCACCCACTCAGAGAGCCGTTTTTGTTTTATATCGGACGCTGAGATCTTTGAAAAATTGAAGGCTGTAGAAAAAAACACCCCGTTGGAAGGGATTTTTTCTTTTGAAGAAATTCCAGGGTGTACTTCTTGGGAAGTGCTTTTTGAAGAGGACAAACCCGAACTCCAAGAAAAAGTAGAAGCGGCCAAAGAAAAAGTATCCCCTGATGATCTAGCCACCATCATTTATACCTCTGGAACCACAGGGCGACCCAAAGGTGTGATGCTC
Source organism: Candidatus Arcticimaribacter sp. (assembly GCA_011526265.1). Classification (GTDB taxonomy): domain Bacteria; phylum Bacteroidota; class Bacteroidia; order Flavobacteriales; family Flavobacteriaceae; genus Arcticimaribacter. The sequence continues at coordinate 30,988 of WTJN01000185.1, forward strand.
AACCACAGCAACATTGTATCCAACGTTCTTGCCGTCTCGGACAAGCTTCCGCTGACCCCTGAAAAAAATGTCGCATTGAGTTTTCTACCCGTTTGCCATATTTTTGAACGCGTGGTTGTTTATGTCTATTATCACAACAACTGCGAAATTCATTTTGCAGAATCACTTGAAAAAATATCCGACAACCTCAATGAAGTTCATCCCTATTTTATGACCGCCGTTCCTCGATTGCTGGAAAAAGTCTACGATAAGATCTATGCTCGTGGGGCTGAGTTGGATGGAATCAAACAAAAATTGTTCTACTGGGCGGTTAATTTGGGGCTCGATTTCGCACCCGATGGTCAAAATGGATGGTGGTATGAATTCAAACTTGGGATTGCTCGTAAACTCATCTTTTCGAAATGGAAAGAGGCTTTGGGAGGACGATTGGAGTTTATCAGTTCCGGAAGTGCCGCACTGCAGCCCCGTCTTGGGAAAGTTTTTTCTTCCGCAGGAATCACCATTTTGGAAGGCTATGGCCTAACCGAAACATCTCCGGTAATCACCTGTAGCGAAATCATTAGAGGAGGAAATAAATTTGGTTATGTCGGACGTGTCATCGATGGTGTCGAAGTTAAGATTGCCGACGATGGGGAAATTTTATGCAAGGGCCCCAATGTCATGCAAGGATACTACAAAGACCCCGAAAAATCTGCGGAAGTTCTTCAAAATGGTTATTTCCACACCGGTGATATTGGAGTGATCGATGCCGATGGATTCTTGAAAATTACCGACCGTAAAAAACAGCTCTTCAAAACCTCTGGTGGAAAGTACATTGCGCCACAGTTGCTGGAAAACCAAATGAAACAGTCGCTATTTATTGAACAAATTATGGTGATTGGCGAAGGACAAAAAATGCCCGCAGCATTGATTCAGCCTTCCTATGATTATCTTCCTACATGGGCGGAAGAGAACAACATCAATCTTGGAGAAAGCATGGAAGAGATTTGCCAAAACGAAGCCTTGATTGCGGCCATCCAAGAGGACATCAATACCCACAATCAACATTTTGGGAAATGGGAACAGGTCAAAAAATTTGAACTTATCCCCGAAGTTTGGAGTATCGATGCCGGGCACCTCACCCCTACCATGAAAGTCAAACGAAAGGTAGTACAGGAAAAATATCAACATCTTTGCGATAAAATATACGCCTAAAAGACTAACCCATGATATTCATGGGTTTTTTTTACACCATTTCTTATGCAAGCATAATTATGCATGAATAATTATGCTTGCATACTATTTTTAATTATATTTGAATTCAATATTTATGTATGCGACCAAAAACCATTGAGTATGCGCTTCGTTCGACTTGGCAATTAATTACCGCTATGTACAACGAGAAAGCGACGAAATATGACGCCACCATGACCATGGCATTCACACTGCTCAGTATTGATGCCGAGGGCACCCCGTCGACTGCCCTTGGACCCAAAATGGGTATGGAAAGCACCAGCTTGTCAAGAATGCTCAATACCATGGAAGAGAAAGGATATATCGAACGCCGCCCCAACCCAGAAGACGGAAGAGGCGTACTGATCTTCCTTACTGAACAAGGGAAAGAAAAAAGAGATTTATCTAAAAAGACCGTATTGGAATTCAACAACGGATTACACGAAAGCATTTCACCCGAAAAAATAGAACACTTTTATGAAGTGATCGATGCCATCAAGGCACAAGTAGAAAAAAAACAACTCATCGAATATTAACGATCAACACAAAGAGCTATGGAAGCAACAAAAACAAATGAATTGATGAAAGGAGCAGCCTTTATTGTTCAACAAGCGGATGCAGAATCAATTTTTACCCCTGAAGATTTTAGCGAAGAGCAAATCATGATGAAAGAATCGGTGCAGGAATTTGTCAACCGAGAAATCATTCCTTATCGCGAAAGATTCGAGCAAAAAGATTATGCCTTTACCCATGAAGTAATGCAAAAAGCTGGAGAACTCGGATTCTTGGGTGTTGCCGTTCCCGAAGAATACAATGGGCTTGGTATGCCATTTACCTCTACCATGCTTGTTTGTGATTATATTTCTGGGGCGAATGGATCCTTTTCCACGGCCTTTGGGGCACACACCGGTATTGGAACAATGCCCATCACCCTTTATGGTAATGAGGAGCAAAAAAAGAAATACGTTTCAAAACTAGCTACCGGTGAATGGTTTGGTGCCTACTGTCTTACTGAGCCGGGTGCAGGGTCTGATGCCAACTCGGGAAAAACCAAGGCGGTCCTTTCTGAAGATGGGACACACTACAGCATCACCGGACAAAAAATGTGGATCTCAAATGCAGGATTTGCTGACTTATTCATCGTTTTTGCGCGTATTGAAGACGACAAAAACATTACTGGTTTTATTGTTGAAGTCGACCTTGAAAATGGGATTACCCTTGGGGATGAAGAAAACAAACTCGGTATAAAAGCTTCTTCAACACGCCAAGTCTTTTTTAACGAAACCAAAGTACCTGTCGAAAATATGTTGGCAGGACGTGGTGAAGGATTTAAAATTGCCATGAACGCTTTGAATGTAGGAAGAATAAAATTGGCGGCCGCCTGTTTAGAAGGCCAACGTCATGTCACCTCTTTGGCTGTGAAATATGCCAATGAGCGTGTACAATTCAAAACACCCATTGCGCAGTTTGGTGCGATACAAAGTAAATTGGCAACCATGGCTACCAACTGCTTTGCCACTGAGTCGGCCTCCTATCGTGCAGCCAAAGACATTGAAAACAGAATCGAACAATTGCTGGCTGAAGGAAAAAGCTTTCAAGAAGCCGAGCTGAAAGGCGTGGAAGAATTTGCCGTGGAGTGCTCAGTATTGAAAGTTGCAGGCTCCGAGCATGCTCAAAGTTGTACCGATCAAGGTTTGCAGATTTATGGTGGGATGGGCTTCTCTGCCGACGCTCCCATGGAAATGGCATGGAGAGACGCTAGAATCGCGCGAATTTATGAAGGAACCAACGAGATTAACCGCATGTTATCCGTTGGAATGACCCTGAAAAAAGCCTTGAAAGGTGATATCGACCTGATGACCCCGGCTACCGCTGTAGGTCAAGAATTGATGACAGGAAGCATTGAAAAAGTAACCTCCTCAGAAAAGCTCTTTGGTCAAGAAAAACAATTGGTCGAAAACTTGAAGAAAGTATTTTTGATGATTGTAGGATCAGCGGTTCAAAAATTTGGTCCCAACCTCGACGCCGAGCAGCAAGTGCTTTTAGCAATTTCCGACATCCTCATCGAAACCTATATGGCAGAATCAACTCTATTGCGTGTTGAAAAGAATGTTGGACGATTTGGTATTGCGACACAAGAAAATCAAATCGAAATGGCGCAGTTGTATTTGTTTGACGCCATCGAACGCGTCAATGCTAAGGCCAAAGAAGCGATCGTTTCTTTTGCCGAAGAGCCCATGCGCTCGGGTATGATCGCAGGAGTTAAACAATACACCAAGTATGCCGATTACCCCAATGTCGCACAACTGCGCAAAAACATTGCGTCAAAAGTGATCGAAGAAAATAAATATCCGTTTTAATTATTTTGGTTTATAATTAATGTTGTTTTGATGGAAACTCCCAAAATTGTTTTGGGAGTTTTTTCTTTATCTTGAACGCAAAAACATCACATGCAAAAATTCATCTGGCTAGGATTTTCCCTTTTTTTATTGACTCCTGTTTTCGCGCAATCCGATAAAGATTTTTATTCGATTATTGAAAAAGTCAATGCGCGAAGAATTGAAAAAGACATTCGCACTTTGGCAAATTTCGGCACCCGCCACACCCTGAGCGACACCCTTGCGAACAATAGAGGTATCGGAGCTGCACGCCGATGGATTTTTGAATCCTTCCAAGAAATTTCCAAAAATTGTGGGAGCTGTTTGGAAGTGAGTTATCAAAAAAATTATCAAAATCCTGATGGCCGACGCATTGTTAAACCCGTTTGGATCAATAATGTGGTAGCAATTCAACGCGGAACCAAATATCCCAATCGGTTTGTAATCATGAGTGGTGATATCGATTCGCGCATCTCCGACCCCAACAACTTTACCGATGATTCTCCTGGGGCCAATGACAATGCCAGTGGCATGGCAGGAACGATAGAAGCTGCAAGGGTATTGAGTCAATATCAATTTGAAAATAGCATCATCTACACGGGACTTTCTGGCGAAGAACAAGGACTCTATGGTGGAGCTGGATTGGCCAAATATGCCCAAGAACAGGGATGGGAAATCATTGGTGTGCTCAACAATGATATGATTGGAAACATTGAAGGGGTCGATGGTGTAATCGACAACCGTACCTTTCGAATATTCTCCGAACCCACTCCAGTCAACGAGAGTGACCGCCAACGCCGTTCTCGCCGTTTTTATGGTGGTGAAGTGGACGGAAACTCACGTCAGCTGGCACGATATATTCATAAAACAGTGCAAAAATACATGCCAGAAATGCACCCCAAAATGATTTACCGTCTGGATCGATTTGGTCGTGGAGGACATCACCGCCCATTCAATGATCTTGGTTTTGCAGGAGTACGCATCATGGAAGCCCATGAAAATTATAATCGTCAGCATCAGGATATCCGCGAAGAAAATGGAATTGCCTATGGCGATGTCATTGAGGGAGTCAATTTCGAGTATGCCAAAAAACTCACGGCGGTCAACGCCATTAACCTGGCCTCCTTGGCTTGGGCTCCGCCAGCCGTTACCCAATTATCTATTGGTGGAGTCGTCGAAGCCGATGTGAAATTTCAATGGACCCCCATCGAAGATGAAGCGGTAATGGGCTACAAAATCTACTGGCGCGATACGACCTCACCCACCTGGGATCACAGCCGCTTTGTGGGGAAAGTCAGTCAAGCTGTTCTTCGAGGAATCGTGATCGATAATTTTCTTTTCGGCATCGCCACGGTTGGGACCAACGGCATGGAAAGTCCTGTTGTCTTCCCGGCTAAAGTACTGCGCTAGTAGTAGTTATCGGTCTGGAGGCGGTTGTATTGACCCCGGCGATTGCGTCGGTAGACACTGAAATCGAAGGTTACAAACAACTCAAAAATACTGGGTGAAAACACAGCACCGGGCGATTGAAAAGGGAAATTGTAGAGGATCCCAAAATCAAAATTTTCGACGGCCAAACCAATGGAAATACCCACATTGTTGAGCGCAAAATTATTTAACGCAGCAGCTTGCTGGCTCATTCCAACAGAAAACTCCCCCAACTGAAAGTCTTGAGAAAGGTAAATCAACAAGGCATCGCCAAACTTGGTCAAAGATCCGTAGGTGTAGAGATAGGAATAACGTGGGAGGTACCTTCTCTCGTAAGGATTGAGATCAAATTCATAGGCGCCTTGCACCGATATTTGAATGGGCATTTCGAACGGTACTTCTTTGTTGTATGACGTGTTGGGTCGATTGAGATGCTTGAGCGAAAGTCCCGCCATAAAACGCTCGGAATGCAAAATAAAAGATGCCCCCAAGTCCATGTAATTTACATTACTGATCACAGGAGCCAACGGGTCGATGGATTCTGTATTGATGAAACCGGTCGCCGTGTTGAGTTGGTCTTCAAAAATAAGATTCTCAGGATTGACCGAAGAACTCCCAAAACCAATGGTTACGGCAGGTAAAAAATAAAGATCGTTGTCAAACTGTAACTTGTAGACATAACTCAGGTTAGCCAGATTAATGGTCATCCCTGTATTCTGGATTTTGAACGAGTTGATATCGGCCCCCAAGCTGAAGTTCTGGTTGTCGAACGAAAGTGCTCCATAGACGTATTTATTGTCCATCTTGTCGAACTCGTTCAACTTCATTTGGTTGTAGAGCACCCCAACTTTGTTCAGGTTATTCAACCCAAAATAACTGGGGTTGGTTTTGTGCATAAACTTCGAGTGGTTGACAATGTATTCGTCTTGTGCCGTCACCAACAAAGGCAGCAGCAGTAAACTACTGAACAACATCCATCGGTATGTCTTGGTCCTACGCCCCATTAGTTAATGATGATAAAGGTTCCACTCTTCTCAATCTCTGTTTCACCGTCTAAGAGTACACCGTAGGCTGTGTAGATATAATAGGGCGAGTATGGAGCATTTTCGCCATTCCAACCGGTGATATTGATGCCTTGAATATTGTTGGGGTCTGATTCTTCGGCATATTCATTATAAACGACATTTCCACGATAATCGTATATCGTAAAGGTCATATTTAGGAATCCACTGAACAATGGCTTGAAGGTGTCGTTGACAAGGTCATTGTTGGGTGTAAATACGTTAGGCACCATCAGGTTGTATCCTTTTCCAACAGAGACTGGATAGGTGATTTCTTCCGAACAACCAATGTCGTTGTAAATACGCAAGGTGGCGAAATAGGTTCCAGACACTCCATAGGCGTGACGCACGGGAATGATGCTGTCAATAAGCGTCGGCACAATCTCTGGAGGCGTATTGTCTCCGAAAATCCACTCTGAAGTTACATACGGATCTGTTGATGTGTTTTCGAAAGTAACTTCCTCACGAGCCAAAATCACACTGGATGAGTTGAAGTTGGGTGAACTGTATCGGAAATTGGGTTCGCCAATGCCGCGGTTGATTTCGGTGGTGATCCAACATCCTTCTTCGTTTACGATGCGGAAGTTGGCCGAGTCAATGGCATTCACTATCGCAACCGACCATGAACGGTCGCTCAGACGCACAACGTCAGAATTCGGAATCAAAATGTCGTTGTAATAGAAACTCAAATTGCCATCGTTATTGTCGAAGATATCCACAATCAAGCGACCTTGCTGACCACGACACAAGTCTTCGTCTACATACGGGCCATCGATGATGTAGAGCTCTCGGTTGGGCGCTACTTGAATGATTTCTTCGTAATAGTTGTATTGGTTTTGCTGATCACAACGCGAACTCACGGATTCGATAACGATCTTATAGTTCCCTGGCAACAATCCATCAATTGATGTTCTGTTGGTGAAATCAGGATTGCCATTGGTGCCATCCAGTGGTCGGTAACCAATAGAACTATCGGCATTGAGGTAACGTGGATCTTCGGCGTACCAGTAAATATTGTAGGGCAACTGTCCACCGTTGATGTTTACGGCTATTTTTCCGTTGATTCCTCCACTACTACAATCTGGTGAGAGCGACTTGGTCAATACACCAACTTCATCCGGATCTGGAATTGCGCCAGTGACGACGATTGGAGGGATACGGTCAATGACCTCATAAGTAATCTCACTGGTACTATCATCACAGGAACAGAATGCATATCCGTTATTGTCAATCACACGCAAACAATAATTTCCAGGATATGCGGGATCAATTGATGATCCGTAGAACAATTGCGACGGCTCACTTGGATCATTTGGTGTAAAGGTCCATTCGTATTGGTATTCACCGTTGGGGAA
>WTJN01000015.1 GCA_011526265.1 Candidatus Arcticimaribacter sp.
TCAATCTGTTCCCCATTCCTGTTTTGGACGGTGGCCATTTGGTTTTCCATGGTTATGAGGCAGTTACAGGGCGTCCGCCGAATTTGCGTGTGATGAATGCAATGATGATGGCGGGTTTGGCAATTGTTCTCAGCTTTATGATGTTCGCGCTCTTTAATGATGTGTTTTGTCCCTAATCACTGGCAATCCTTCGCGTATTTTTGGCGAAAAACGTGAATGGGTTTTTGACAACATCGGCGTTACGCGCTAACCAGATTAGGCTGCATTTTAGGGGAGATTGAACCATGGGTTCCGTCCGTCATTTTCTGATTTTATCCACGCTGTCACTGTGCCTGTTTGTTACGTCAGGTGTGCAGGGGGCAATGGCGCAGGATTTTAGCTTTTCTCGCATTGATGTGGATGGAAATAAACGGATCGAGACATCGACAATCATCACCTATTCTGGGCTTGCAACCGATCAGGTGTTTGGCGCAGACGATTTGAACCGCGCCTATCAAAACATTTTGGCCAGTGGCCTTTTTGAAAGCGTTGAGGTTGTTCCAAACGGCAATAGTTTGGTCATTAAGGTGAGTGAATTTCCGACGGTGAACAAAATCGAATTTGAGGGAAACCGCCTCGTCAACGACGACACACTTAGATCTGCCGTTGGATTGCAGCCTCGCCGCGTGTTTAATCCTGATAAGGTGGATGGAGATCGTAGCGCCATTGCGCAATTATATGCCGATCAGGGCCGTTTGGCGGCGCGTATCACACCAAAAATTATTCGTCGTAGTGATAATCGCGTTGATGTGGTTTTTGAAATTTTCGAAGGTGGCTTGACAGAGATTGAACGGATCGGGATCGTTGGGAACAGGGTGTTTTCAGATCGCCGGTTGCGTCGTGTGTTGGACACCAAGCAAGCAGGTTTTTTGCGCACATTCGTGCGCCGTGACACGTTTCTAGCGGATCGAATTCAATTCGATAAGCGCCTTCTAACAGATTTCTATAATGCGCGGGGATACATTGATTTTGAAGTCAGCGATGTGAACGCCGAACTTGCTGAAGAAAACAACGCCTATTTTTTAACATTCTTCGTACGCGAGGGGCAGCAATTTCGAGTTGGAAAGATTGCATTATCATCCGATCGGTCAGATATCGACCTTGACGATTTTCAAAACGCTATTTCTGTAGAAACAGGCGATATCTATAATCCCGACTTGATGGAAAAGAATTTGTCGCGTCTTGAGGCTCGTGCAACTCAATTAGGTTTGGACTTTGTGCGCGTGACCCCTCGTATTGAACGTAACGATATAGACATGACCTTGGATATTGAATTTACTTTGGAACAAGGTGAACGTGTATTTGTTGAACGTATCGAAATTGAAGGAAACTCAAGGACCCTTGATCAAGTTATTCGTCGTCAGTTCCGCATTTCAGAGGGTGATCCTTTTAACCCGCGCTTAATTCGCGAAGCTGCAGAACGTATTCGTGCGTTGCGATTATTTTCCAGTTCAAGTGTGAAAGCAAAAGAAGGATCAAGCGCAGATCAAGTGATAGTTGATGTAGAAATAGAAGAGCAATCTACAGCATCATTACAATTAGGGGCTTCATACTCAGGTGACTTAGGGGCAGGTTTGCTTGTGCAATATGCTGAAAAAAACTTCCTTGGTCGAGGCCAAGGTTTGAAATTCACTTTTAATAATAGCACGGACGCAGAACAGTACCGTATAAATTTTTCTGAGCCCTATTTTCTTAATGAAAATTTATCGTTTTCGTTAGATGCGTATTCTGGGGTCACAAGCTCACGTGGGGCAAATTACGATTCACTTGAAACATCGCTTACGCCAGAATTAGGTGTAAGGCTGACCGATACGGTCGAATTGAACCTTAATGTTTTCGCCCAAGAGCGGAGCATGGCTGGCACCTATTTAACAGGTAGTATACTCCAATCGGAAATCTCAGAAAAAACAAAAATAGAGTCAGGATTTGGATTGGGTATTAAATATGATAATAAATACAATAAGTTACCGGGAAGTGCGCGGTATTTGGTTGCATATAATCAATCTTTTAATGCTACTCAAAGTGGAGACAATAGAAGTGCGAAGTTAGACCTAACTGCGCTTGCCGAAAGGGAAGTTGTAAACGAACAGATAACTTTAAGATCAATATTCCAGGCGGGAACGATCCGTACATATGGTGACCCATCTCGTTCTATCGATCGATATGTTATGAATAGTAACGTTATGCGAGGCTTCGATTATGCTGGGGTTGGCCCGCGACAAAGAAGCCAACTTGGCTTGTATGATGACGCACTGGGTGGCAATAACTTTTCGTCCATAAAATTAGAGGCGGACTTCCCCTTAATCTTGATTCCCGACGAATACGGACTGAGCGGCGGGGTGTTTTACCATATGGGAGACATTTGGGGCCTTGGAAAGCGAGGTTCGGGAAGTGATGTTCTATATGAAAATGGAAAATTGCGTGAAACTATTGGAGCGGTACTATATTGGGATACCCCTATCGGGCCTCTCCGTTTCGATTTTACACGAGCTCTCACAAAACAAGAGTTCGATAATGAACGCAGTTTCGATTTATCAATTGCAACCCAATTTTGATGTTTAGTTTGCGTTTCTTTTGTTTACTTTTTGCAATGGGGTTTGCGTTCAAAGCTGCTGCTCAGAACCCAGTTGTTACTGTGGATTTGGACCGTCTGGTAAATGAAACGCAAATCGGTCAGTATCTGTCGTTTCAAATGAGCGAAGAGGCGCAACGCCTGCAAGCCGAGTTGGACGCGATCGAGGCGGAACTGTCTGCCGAGGAAGAAGAACTAATCAAGAAACGTGAAACACTTGATCTTGACGAATTTCGCGTCTTGGCCAAAGCCTTTGATGAAAAGGCCGTGCGCCTAAGACAAGAGCAACAGG
>WTJN01000022.1 GCA_011526265.1 Candidatus Arcticimaribacter sp.
ACTTGCCCTTGAGAACACGAACCAAATTCAATTTCAGGTGACCTGCAATGTGGACCAGGTCCGTGCAGACCCCGAACAATTGTATCGGGTTTTGCAAAACTTGGTCCGCAATGCGCGTCAGGCGTTTGGCGCATCGCACGGACAGATTGATATTGTCGTGGGCGAAGACGAGGCCAACTGGACGATCACAATTCGCGATAACGGTCCGGGGTTGCCACCGAAAGCGATTGAGCACCTCTTTCACCCATTTAGTGGCGGGACCAAGCGCGAGGGCAGTGGACTGGGTTTGGCAATCGCGCACGAGTTGGTCGTTGGGCACGGTGGTACGCTTGCACTACAGGATAACTCTGAAAATGGCGCCTGCTTTCAAATCACTTTGCCCAAGGGGGAAATTTAGAACACGCGGCCTCTGAGTTTTTTGCCAAATTTTACATTTTTGCCCTTGCAAAGCCAACCGCAACCAATTAGTTCACGGCTCCACGGACCGATAGCTCAGCTGGATAGAGTACTTGACTACGAATCAAGGGGTCGGGGGTTCGAATCCTCCTCGGTCCGCCACTTCCATAAAAATATGTCAATCTTTGCAATAATTTAACATATTTTCCCTTATCCTGCCCCCACATTCGCCCCCACAAATTCATTTACTAGTAGCGCATCTCACCCACAAAAGTGCCGTCCGCCCAGTAAATACGAACAACCCGCTTAACTGGTGGTTTCTTTGCTTTTAGCTTCTTAAGTCGTGCTTTGAAGTTACGCATCATTATTCTCTAAGGCTTGCAACCGCTCCTCAATCTCTGTCAGCTCCAATGTGCGCCTGTAGCTGTCTATCAGTCCCATAACGCGTGTCGCTTCTATCGGTGTTAGATCACCCTCACTCACCGCCCTTAACACGCTTCCAGCGGCCTCTGACGCGTCCAGTGCGTTATTCATCTTAGGAAGACTAAATGAAACTGGCTGATCTTTCGGAGCAGGGGCTATGCGCTCCATACAGAGCCTTAGAGCCATGCTGTCGCCTTCCAATGCTTTCGCGACTGCAGTTTGTGTCAACGCCTCTGCTTGGCCCTGTAGAAGGCTCTCAAGGGCAAGGGTTGCTTTGTTCCGCGAACCCTTGGGTCTACCAGCGTTCCCTGCATTGAATTGACCAGCCGTATTTCTACCGTTTTTCATTATTTTAACATATCACATTGCGACAAATGTTGACATGCATTCTTTAATTTTGGTGCTATGTATTTGAGGAGAATACTATGAAAAAAGACATTCTGAAGAAATTTGATAGACAAAAACAGTTAATGGTCTCACCACTTGCTCTTGCGGTTTCGGCATGTGGTGGCGGCGAGACCAGTGAAATAAATGACGAAACATCATCCGATCTTGTTAATAACGATAACTTGATTTCTACTAATTACACTGAAGCCCTAGACTTTTCATCGGTTAGTAATGGCCTAGAAGTTCCTTCAACTTCAACCCAGGTTTTGGAGCGTCTGCAGCAACAATATGATACTTCAGAATATTTCTATGCAGTTATGGGGTCTCCCAATGTTATACATATGCCAAATGAGGAGGATAGCGACATCGTCCTCATTCCGAGCTGGTACGCATATGAGCCGTTTTTACCAGCAGTTTCTCTTACAAAAGATGACACTAACACGTTGGTCTTAGGGCAATTTGATGAGGCAGCGACAATTGGTTGGGCGAGAAATTGGGCTGAAATAGTTGTTGATGGCAAAACAATGGTGGTTATCGCTGATCATGGTCATGAATTATCAACCGGATATAATACTTGGAAATTTGGTGATGTATGGTTAGCAGATTTTTCTGGCGGAGGTGAATTTGCTCTTACACCCATTTCTAGTGAAAATGCGTTTTATCATGACATAGACGTCGGAGATATTGATGGTGACGGATTGGATGACATATTAGCAATCCATATGGGCATAAAAGACGGCGATCCGAGTCCTTTGCACGTTTTCTTCCAGCAAGAAGACGGTAGCTTTGATCAACAAATAGGTTTCATGGACTTTAGTTCGGAACTTCCGGAGCTTGGCGGCGCAGCCGGCGCTCTTGTAGACCTTAATAGCGACGGTCAGCTTGAAATAATTCAAACTGCTTATGTGCAACGCGATTTCCCTAATTGGGATATGGATCATCAGTTTAGGGTTTATGGGAGAGATGCTAACGGTGATTTTGCGCTTAAATTCAGCGCGCCACGAAGCGGTGAAGCGGCAGGGTTTGGAAGCAGCAATGTGTACGATGCAGATATTGACATGGATGGCGACGCAGACCTCATCCTTTATATGGAAGGAGGTGGTGACATGCAGGGCATCCAGATCTGGGAAAATGAAGGAAATTTTAACTTTACTGAAGTTACGGATGACTGGCTGAATATTGGTATTTGGTCAAATCAAGAATTTTCCAATCGTGACTTTAGTATCGCGGATTTAAACGGGGATGGATTTTTAGATATTTTCTTCAATGGGTTTGGCCCAAACAATTATCAAGAATATGGTACATTAAATTTAGGAGCATACATCTTCTTAAATAATAACGGGGAGAATTTCGTTCACTTGATGGACGAAGATGGACTCGTTATTGAGGCGGATGATGGAAAAGAGGTTGCCCATAGCAGGTTCTATCAATCTAACGAGAACAGCTTTGAAGTGTTTTTGATTAACCATGACAACTCCTTCGGATTAGTTGAAATTAGCCACTCCGCCTTTGATGGGATCATTGCATAATATCATCGTGACTGTGTCTTTCGCGGAATGAAGCAATCTGTTATCATGACATTCCGTTTGGTGAGATTGGTTGTTTTAAGGCATAGGACGACTAGCCCTATCATTTAGGTCGGGTAGTCCCCATGCGCTTGATACATTCCGTTCGGAGCCGACCGT
>WTJN01000069.1:0-18336 GCA_011526265.1 Candidatus Arcticimaribacter sp.
GAAACAGCTATTTTTATTTCGTTTGAAAATGTATTTTTGGGCCAGAAAATTTGACGGTGAAAAAATCTTGGGTTTTACTATTTCTGGTTGTACTGTTCGTGGGGCGTTGTTGGGGGCAGGCGCATCCTGATCCGTTTACCCAATCTTCTCGTTTACCCGATATCTCTGTGGGTGTTGGCATCATGCAAAACCTTGAAAACACTTTCGAGGTTCAGGGATATTCTCTTTCGCTCCATGGAGATTATTACGACTTTGTAAGCAATTTCTCGTTGGGGGTGGAAATGGCGCGCAATCTAGATCGTTTGGGGCAATTCGAAAGCAGTGTAACAAACCCAACCGATTTGGAAAAAGCCAGGGAGTTTGAAGGTCTGACCTATGATCATACTGTCGTTGCCCTACGTGCAGGTAAATTGATGAAAAATAATTTAATCATTATAGGGAGTTTGGGCTTTGAGTTTCTCCGGCAATACCGTTTTTATCAACGTACAATAAGTAACCAAGCGGTGGAACGCTATTATATTTCTACAGGGAAGAAAGACATCCTTAATTATTACAAACTTGCCCTCATGTATAAAATCCGACGGGTAGGGCTCGAGGGATATATTTCTCGACGTGGAGTAGGGGTTTCATTGCATTATTTTGTCAATCAGTAAGGTGATGTTTTGCTATTTATAGTACCTTTTGGTCATGTTAGAGCGAAATCACCTACTCATTTTACTGCTTCTTTGGGGCGTACCATTTACGTATTTCAGGAGCCTTTTCCGAAAAAAAGTGTACCAAACTGATGACTGGACGATCAATATTAGACCTGTTTTTTTGAGAGAGATAAAAGCCCTCTTTGTCAATCTTTATCCCAAAGACAAGACCTTTAATCGTTTGCGATTCTTCTATCTTTTTTATCTCATTGTTTATTTGGTGTTGGCTTACAGCTATTTCACCAATCATTGATGATGTTTTCTACCATTAGAATTTCTTATGTGGAAATGAGAAAAACATCTACTGTATTCATTGGGAATCGTATTTGCATCTTATATTTGCTTGAAAATGCTAAAAGTCAATGAAACTGAAAAGTTTTTTTTCTGTCCTCATGATCGCCTTCATGCTGCTTCCTTCAGCGAGCATGTGGCAGGGCATCGATCGGTTTGAAGATATTGCTTTGTATTCAATCGGCGATCTGGATACCGAGACAGAAAAAGGCAACGAAAAGGAAAACAATGCGGACGAAAATGAAGATAAATTGCCCTCACCATTGTTTTCATTCACTTTTCTCCTCAGTTCATCACATCATCTTGTTAAGTCATTTGCCCCTCATCCAGTAGCATTTAGTTCAGAGATTACCCTTCCGCCCCCAGAATTGTCATAACCGTCAATTTACCCCATTCATTTTTTTATTTATCGTTTTTAACATTCAACATACTATACGTATACAAACTTATATTTTATGAAAAATCAAAACTATCTAAGTCATATTAAATCGGATTTACCGGCCAGTATTGTGGTCTTTTTTGTGGCCATTCCCTTGTGCTTGGGCATCGCGCTAGCGAGTGGTGCACCACTATTTTCTGGTCTTATCGCTGGAATTGTTGGCGGTACCATTGTTGGGTTAATCAGTGGATCGCAAATAGGCGTGAGTGGACCTGCTGCTGGTTTGGCCGCTATTGTCCTCACGGCAATCGGTACCCTGGGCGGTTACGAAAACTTTCTCCTGGCTGTCGTTTTAGGGGGAGTCATTCAACTTGGTTTCGGCCTTCTTCGCGCAGGGATCATTGGTTTCTATTTTCCTTCTTCGGTCATCAAAGGCATGCTCACTGGGATTGGACTGATCATCTTTATGAAACAACTTCCTTACTTTTTTGGACTTTCCGCCGAAAGCGAAGGGGCAGATTTTGCCAGCCGTATCAGCTATGGCTCAACCTTGATCGCTGTGGTGAGTTTGGCGATTCTATTGCTTTGGGAGTTAGTGTTGACCAAAAAGGCCAAAATATTTCAACTCATTCAGGGCCCATTGGTGGCGGTTGTTACTGGAATCATCTATTCCGTGGCTACAGCAGGCGATCCCGTTTGGGGAATCGCCGCTTCACAATTGGTCAATGTTCCCACCAATGTTGCCGATCTGACCTTCATTACCCTCCCCAATTTCTCGGTCATTGGTAACATGGATATCTGGGTCACTGCGTTTACCATCGCCCTTGTGGCGAGTCTAGAAACGCTACTGTGTGTGGAAGCTACCGACAAGCTTGACCCCGAAAAGAGAATCACTCCAAAGAACCGTGAACTCATTGCCCAGGGAATTGGGAACATGTGTTCCGGTATCATTGGTGGTTTGCCGGTTACGCAAGTCATTGTCAGAAGTTCCGCCAACATCCAATCGGGAGGAAAAACAAAAGTTTCCGCTATTATTCACGGTGTTTTGTTGTTGGTTTCTGTGATCACTATTCCTTTTTTATTGAATAAAATACCTCTTTCGGTCCTTGCAGCTATCCTTCTGTTGGTGGGGTATAAGCTGGCCAAGCCCACCCTTTTCAAAAGCATGTACCAATTGGGGTGGAAACAATTCATTCCCTTTATCGTAACCATTGCTGGGATCATCTTTACCGATCTTTTGCTCGGAATTGGTATGGGCTTGGTTGTTGGGATTTTCTTTGTGCTTTTCGACAACTATAAAAACTCACACATTGCTGTGGTGGAGTCAGATGTTGATGGAAAACACTTGGTTAAAATTGCTTTGGCCGAAGAGGTGACCTTTATCAACAAAGAGCCCATTTCTACCGAATTGGATCGTATCCCTGTCCGCTCGGAAGTGGAAATCGATGTGCGGAGAACCAAGTATTTGGACAACGACATTATTGAGATCATCAACGATTTCCTCGAAAGCACTACCGATAAAGAGATTTCTACCCGTTTTGTTTCTGAAAAAGGGGTGGCTGACAATCCCAAAGATATTCTCGAGGTAATTGGGTAATCCAACCCTCATGAAATTTAATTGACGGCTTGTTTGTTTGAAACAAGCCGTTTTTTTTATCTTAAAAAAAAAATTACCGTGAAGCATTTTGAATATAAAATCCTCAAGGATAAGATTTTTAAAAAATCTGAGATGACCGAGGCAACCTTCAACCGATTGGGGAAGCAAGGGTGGGAGCTAGTCAATATAGCCGAAATCAATGGTTTAACAACAGCCTATTTTAAACGTGTCCTCTAGTTTGTCCCTTTCTTTTTCGGAACTCACCCAAGAGGATGTCCCGCGCATTCTGCCGTTGGTCAGCGCCCTCAACGAAGGGCGAATCGACGAAGCCACCCTATCCGAACGTTTAACCGCAATGTGGGGAGAAAACTATACCTGCATGGGTTGCTTTGACCGCGATAAACTTATTGGCGTTGCCGGCTTGTGGCTTCAAACCCGTCATTATGTTGGCAAAAGTTGCGAATTGGATCATGTGTACTTGCTCCCAGCTTACCGCGGAAAAGGTGTGGGAGAGAAGTTCATGGATTTTATTCATCAATGGACCAAAGAAAAAGGCTGCCAAAGCACAGAACTAAACGCTTACGTGACCAATCCAAAGTCACACAAGTTTTATTTCAATCAAGGGTATGCTGTCCTCGGATTCCACTTTCAGCGTAAAATCGATCACGAATAGCTATTTTTTCCAATAATAGATCATTGTGGCAATCATGGCAACAAAGAGGACGAGGGGAATGCCCAACTGGACAAGGTTCTCCCACAATGGGTGCATCTTTAGCAGTATCATTTTATGAAGTTAAACAATATTTTTTGGGTGTTGTGTTTTCCTATCATGGGCCAAACCACCGTTTTCTTTTCTATACTGAAGAGGTCGTAAAGGTTTAAATCCCATTTTCGAGGTACAAATAATTGCAAAAAAAATATTTTCGAGGTACAAATAAGGTACAAATTGGTGCTAAAAAAGCCGATATTAACGCAAAACAATGATAAATTGCCCAGAACAAAAAAGCCTCTAATCCAAGGTTCTATAAGGGTTTACACCGTGTTTTTTAGTTGTTTGTTTAGAGGGGGCTACTTTCCTATACAGAAATTAGCAAAGATATTGCCAAGCAACTCGTCATTAGACACCTCCCCAGTGACCTCGCCAAGATGATATAGGGCTTGCCGAAGGTCAATAGCCAAAAGGTCGCTGCTCACTTCGTTGTTCATGCCCCATTGTACTTTTCCAACCTCTTCCAAGGCATTGGCGAGTGCGGCATAGTGGCGGTGATTGGTGACCATACTTTCGTCTTTGAACTGCTGCTGCCGAAAGTGTTCCACCAGTTGCTGTTTCAATGTTTCGAGATCCTCTTGCGTTTTGGCACTCAAGGCCAAACAACGAAAACCGTCGATGGTAAGTGCTTTGGAGGTAGGGGCGAGGTCAACTTTATTGAAAATGACCCACAAGGGTTTATCCTCTTGCTGCGACCGAAGGGCATGGAGTTGATCGAGGTGAGTGGCTTTTTCCTCTGCCCAGGTAGAGGCATCAATTAGATAAAGCACAACACTCGCCAAACGCGCTTTTTCAAAGGTTTTTTCGATCCCCATTTGTTCTATGGTGTCGTCGGTGGCGCGAATCCCTGCGGTGTCGATAAAACGGAATCCCATGCCGTCGATGGTCATCTCGTCTTCGATGCTGTCTCGGGTGGTTCCTGCAATGTTTGAAATAATGGCTTTATCCTCTTTCAACAAGGCATTGAGAAGGGTGGATTTCCCGGCATTTGGGGGGCCGACAATGGTGATAGGAATGCCACGTTTGATCACATTCCCCATGGCAAAAGAATCGATGAGTTGTTTGAGGGTGGCCGTAATTTTTTCGAGCAACAGTCGAAGAGATTCTCGGTCAGCAAAGGCAACGTCCTCTTCCGCAAAGTCCAACTCCAACTCGATGAGGCTGGCAAAATCGAGTAACTCTTGGCGCAGTTGTTTGATATCATTGCTGAATCCTCCGCGCATTTGTTGTAGGGCAATCTGGTGGCTGGCTGCATTTTCCGCTGCAATCACATCGGCAACTGCCTCGGCTTGTGCCAAGTCCATTTTGCCGTTTAAAAATGCCCGTAGCGTAAACTCACCGGGTTGCGCTGGGCGGATGCCTTGCGCAACAAAATAGTGAATGATTTTCTCCTGAATGTATCGTGATCCGTGACAAGAGATTTCTACCACGTCTTCGCCCGTGTAGGAGTTCGGGTTGCGAAAAAGCCCAATCACCACTTCATCCAACAACTGTTGTCCCACGACCAAGTCACCATAATGCAAGGTGTGACTTTTTTGCGCTTGTAAGGGTTGCTTGGATTTGGCGTGAAAAACTTCACCAACTTTTTCAATCGCCGCTTTGCCCGATAACCGAATCACCGCAATGGCTCCAGCACCGGCGGCAGTAGATAACGCTATGATGGTGTCGTCATTCATCATGGACTACAGGGGTGTGGTAAAGGTGGCTCTCTTTTTGTGCAAACGATGTTCATAGTTTTTCCACATGTTTTGGATGGCGTCATTTTCTTCCAATTCAGGGTTGGTTTCCACCACAGTGATCCCTTTTTTATTGAACAGTTTTTGAATTTCGTTGAAGATGATCGCCGTAACGCCTTTGTTTTGATACTCTGGGTGCACTCCAATGAGATAGAAAGACGCCCGATGATTGAAGTATTGTGCATTTAAGACGTGAAAAATTCCCCATGGGAACATTTTACCGTTGGCTTTTTTGAGTGCTTTGGTAAATGAAGGCATGATGATCACAAAAGCGACCAGCTTGCCGTTTTTGTCGGCCACACATTTGATGTATTCAGGATGAATGTAGCGGAAATATTTTTCCTTGTAGTGCTGGATTTGATAAGGCTGAACAGGAACAAACGTCTGAAGCTTGTTGTAGGTTTCTTCTAGCAGAACAAACATCTGTTCTACATAGGGAAGTAATTGCTTGGTTTTGGTAAAATGCAGGACGTTCAATTGATACCGTTCCAAAATCATTTCGCCAAAACGACGCACTTTTTCTGGGGAATCTTCAAAGGATGAAATTTTGATTTCATATTCTACCCATTGGGCCAATTTTTCCATCCCCAATTGTTGCATGTGCTCTACATAGTAGGGATAATTGTAATGGGTGATCATGGTATTCATTTCCTCATAGCCCTCGACGAGCATGCCGGCTTTGTCTAAATTCGAAAACCCGACCGGCCCTTCCATAAAGGACATATTATGCGCATGTCCAAAGGTGCGTACGGCCTCCAGCAAGGCTTTGGTGACATTGACGTCATCGATGGTATCGAACCACCCAAAGCGTACTTTTCTTTTTTGGAGATGATCGACCTCAATCCAATTGATCATCGCGGCGATGCGCCCGACGACTTTTTCGTCTTTATAGGCCAAGAAAAAAGCCGCCTCTGCGTTTTTGAAAACCGGATTTTTGGTCTTGTCCAATACTTCGAGTTCCTCTTTCTTGATCGGGGGAACCCAGCAGGGATGGTCCTTGTAAAGGGTAAAAGGAAATTCAACAAAGGTGTTTAACTCCTCTCGGGTGTGTATTTCTTTGACGTTTATCATTTTCGATCAATTTCTTCTTGCCCGTCGGTTTCTTTTGTTGTTTTGTTTTTCTGCCTTTCGCGCCCCTTTCTTCATTCCTTTTTCTTGTTTTCGCAACAGTTTTTCTTCTTCTTTTTTGTCGGGGTCGATGTCCTTGTGGAAATCGAGGCGGTAGGAGACCCCGGCATTGACAAAGAAAAGCGAAGGCGTTTCTTTGGAATTGGCGCCTAATGTGGCTTCAATCTGAATATCATCGGTGAATAAATAGGCGGCCCCCAAACGGAAAATTTGATCCACGTAGACGTTACTGGATACCCCTTGTGTTTCTAGATACACTGACCATAGCGGGTTAAGGGTATGGGTGAGTGTGAGGATATAGTTGGTTTCAGGATTTTCGGTGAACATGCGGTTGTAGGTAAAATTGGTGACAAACACCCATGTCCCAAAAAAATGGGACTGAGTGGCCAAGGTGGCTCGACCGCTGGCAATGGGTTCTTCAGGAGGGCGTAGTCCAAGGTTTTGATAAAAAATGGGACGGTGCAAAGCCGAAAAGACATTTCCAAAAGGGTAGGGGTTGTTGTTTTTGAAATTCACATTCGCTCCAAGAGTCAATGAGACGGCTGGTACCAGGTCGCGTAACCTGAAGCGATTATTGGCTTTCCAACTGTAGACATTGGTTTCGACTTCTCTTCGGAAAGGGTCAAAAATCAAATACTTGAGTCCCACATGGCTGGCCAAAAATCCTTCCCGATTGTAGACGTAGGCTGGCCGACTAAGACGATTCGTGAGTCGATCCAACTGATAAATCCCTTCGACCGTGAGTTCGAGTTGTTCTTTTAAAAATCCATAGCGCAGTGCAAAAAAGCCTACTTTTCCTTCAATTTCCGAATTGCTGTATCCCTTGTGTTTGTAGCGTCGATATTCAGTACCCGCTTCAAACTGAATGACACGCGTGCCTACCGAAAAAGCACCGATCGAGGCGCCTGGACGGTTGGAATTGATCTGGTCGGTGTACTGACCAAAAGTAAATGTTGTTGCTAGAAAAAAGAGGAAAACACAGCAGCTGCGCATCATGGCTTGAATTTAGAGCAAGATAATTGCTTTTTGAAAAATATACTAACCTTTTTCTTGCGCATACCGCTTATTTCTTGGAGATTGTTTTAAATTTAGAATTAAATACAGACCACGCATGTTGGGTACCTTTTTGCTCATTTTTTTGGTTGTTTTAATTGTTTTTAGAAAGCAAATATTTGGTTTGTTATTGCTCTATCTTTTGCAGCAAATCAATAAGCAACAAACAAAAACCACTACCCAATCCTCACCAAAAAAAACAGCGACACGACCTGAAAAAAAACAATTCGGGGAATACATCGACTATGAAGACATTGACGAATAATTTTTTACTGACCACCTTTGGGAAACACCTTTTGGTGATGATGGGCTTCATCACGATTACACTGTTGATGTATTCCCCGTTGCTCCAAGGAAAAAAACTTTTGCAGTCCGATAGTGTTCAATACAAGGGGATGTCTCGCCAAATCCAAGAGGAAAGAGAAAAGAATAACGAAGAACTCTATTGGATAGACAATGCTTTCGGCGGAATGCCCACCTACCAACTGGGGGCAAAATATCCTTATGATATTTTGACACCTATCCATAAAGTAGTTCGCTGGCTTCCCGCCCCTGCATTTTTGTTGTTTCTGTATTTCGTAGGAAGCTATTTGTTTTTACTGGCGTTCGGTTTTCGTTTGCCCTTTGCAGTTCTTGGGGCATTGGCCTATGGATTTTCAACTTATTTACTCATCATCATCCAGGTAGGGCACAACACCAAAGCACAAGCCTTGGGGTATATGCCCATGGTTCTGGCGGCGGTTCATTTGCTATTTACCAAAAACCGCAGATGGGGGATTTTTTTCACCGCCCTAGCACTTGCCTTGCAAATTCGTGCCAACCATTACCAGATGACCTATTACATGCTTATGCTGTTGGGGTTGTATATGATCGTCCAATGGTGGTGGGCGTACAGGAACCACCGATGGAAGGAGACGCTTTCAAAAAGCGGTTCTTTTCTCTTGGCTGTGGTGTTGGCCCTTTCGCTCAATGCAACCAGCTTATTGGCCACCAGTGAGTATACAGATTTCTCTACGCGCGGTAGGAGTGAATTGACCCAACAGTTGGACGGAACACCGATCCCTGCCAAAACAGGGCTTGATTTCGATTATATTACCCAGTTCAGTTATGGCATTTTTGAGAGTTTAAATTTGATCGTTCCGCGGGTCCAGGGGGGGGCATCGCGAGAAGATCTTGGTACCACTTCTTCGCTATATGCCACACTAGTCAAAGGAGGAGTTCCTCCACGACAGGCGCAAGATTTTGTAGCCAACGCACCCACCTATTGGGGCGATCAGCCCATATTGGAAGCTCCGGCCTATGTTGGGGTAGTAGTGGTGTTTTTGGCCTTCGTGACACTTTTTTTCCCTCGATCGCGATGGGTCTATTGGCTCTATGCGGGTGTTTTCTTTTCTCTGCTCCTTTCATGGGGAAAAAACTTTTCGATGCTAACCCGATTGTTTGTGGATTACTTCCCACTCTATAACAAGTTTAGAGCGGTATCCTCCATTCAGGTCATCCTAGAGTTTTGTTTGCCGGTACTCGCAATGATGGGCTTGCAGCAGTTGTTGAGTGGCGAAAAAAAGAATGCTTGGTCAAAGCTTCTTAAGGCAGTAGGCTATAGTCTTGGAGCGCTCGTATTGCTTTATATCGCTCAATTTGGCCTTTCTTTTTCTGGCCCCAATGACGGGTATTATGCCTCCATTTTTGGTCCTGAACTCATGCAAGAAGTGGTTGCTGCACGTCAAGAAATTTTTGTCGTCGATGTGCTAAGGGCCATGGTTTTTATTGTCATCGTCGCAGGTTTTTTGGGTTTATATCTTAAAAATAGACTCCGATATAGTATTGCTTTTGCTGGTGTTGCGTTATTGTTGATCATTGATTTACTTCAAATCTCTCATCGTTATCTCAACCGGGATTTGTTTGTTTCTCCCCGACAATGGAATCAATCTATCACGACCTACGCAGCTGACCGACAAATTCAGCAAGACAGTACTTATTTTCGGGTCTATGAACCCCAACTGGGTCTTCAAGGGGCACGAACTGCTTTTCACCACAACGCCATTGGGGGGTATCACGGGGCAAAACCCAGACGTTTTGAAACTTTTATTGAATTGCTCCAGTCACAAAAGGCCAATCAACTTTTGGATGTGTTGAATGTAAAATATTTCCTATTCCAAGGGGAAGAAGGAGCACCCCGCGCTTATCAAAACCCCAAAAACTTAGGTTCTGCGTGGATGGTCGAAAGATTGGAAAAAAAGGAGACTCCCGACGAGGTATATCAATCATTACTCTCCACTGACCTACGAACTACTGCGTTGTTGGAAGGGATTCATGCAGATATTCCTACGCACTATACGGTTGACTCTTTGGCGACTGTTGCTTTGGTGAAAACGCATCCTGAACAAAAGGTATACGCCATTGATACACCCAATGAGGCCTTTGTTGTTTTTTCCGAAATGTACTACCCCAATGGATGGTCGGCTCGTTTGAATGAGGAAGAAACAACGATCTATCCGGTAGACTTTATTCTTCGTGGTGTTTATATACCGCCAGGGAAACACACGCTGGTTTTTACATTTCAACCCAAAGTCATTGCAACAGGATCTAATATACAGTTGCTCGGTATTGGTCTATTGTTATTGATTTTTTTGTTAGCGATCCGCAACACACTAAAACCGAAAGCACCATGGGCCTAGTTGTACGTGAGTCGTTTTACAATATTTTAAGTACGCTATTCGCGATTGGGATTGGTGCGCTCAATACGGTGGTGTTTTTTCCCTTGGTTGTTGGCGTGCAATCCTATGGGATTTTGATGATTCTTCTGGCCCAGTCGAATATCCTTCAGCCTATTTTTTCCTTTGGTTTACAAAACGCTGTAATTAAATTTTTTTCGGCGGCACCCTCAAGAGAAGAGCAAGATAAACTCTTGTTGTTTTCCCTGATTTTTCCATTGCTGATTATTGTCCCCTCAGCCTTTTTATTTTTTGGTCATTATACCGCCATTACCGACTATCTCTCTTCGAAAAAT
The DNA here is from genome assembly GCA_011526265.1 of Candidatus Arcticimaribacter sp. Classification (GTDB taxonomy): domain Bacteria; phylum Bacteroidota; class Bacteroidia; order Flavobacteriales; family Flavobacteriaceae; genus Arcticimaribacter. Next base: position 10,659 of record WTJN01000069.1, read on the forward strand.
GAAGGTTTGGCCGATTTTATTTACTTGATTTTTGTGATTGCTGTTTCCACGGCTTATTTCGAAATTTTCTTCAGTTGGGCGCGCGTACAGAAAAAAACGGTGGTGGGCAATTTCATGAAAGAAGTTTATCAACGTGTTCTGATCAGTGGGTTGCTTTTGGGCTATTTCTTAGAATGGTACTCTTTTACAGGTTTTATTCACGCACTGATAGTTGGTTACTATATCCGTTTAGCCATCATGGTGGGGTATAGTCTCTGGTTGTATCGCCCTAAAATTTATTTTTCTTTGCCTTCCAATCACTCCTCACTTTTGCTCTACATGTTGCTGATTTTTTTATCGGCCTTTGGTGCGAGTGTTATTATCGATATCGACGCAAGCATGCTGGGAAAACTTGTTGAAGAAAAATACGTTGCCTATTACAAAGTAGGGGTATTCATTGCCGCATTGATCGATGCACCTTTGCGAGCATTACAACAGATCATCTCGCCCTTGGTGGCCGAGGCGATCAACAACAATCATTCCCATAAATTGAAAGATTTGCTTCGGAAAAGCAGTGTGAATTTGTTATTGGTTTCCGGACTTTTCTTTGTTCTGATCAATGCCAACATCGATGATCTCTATGGGTTTATCTATTTACTGAATGGCAAGGAGGGATTCTCTTTGGCGATTCCTGTTGTACTTTATTTCTCCATGACCAAGCTCTTTACAGCAGCCACGGGCTGTGTGAATAACATCATTACGAATTCGAAATATTATTATGTAGTTCCTTTCTTTTCGATGGGATCTGCAGTGGCCGTAGTAGTGCTCAATCTTCAGCTTATAGAAGAACTGGGTTTTGTGGGTGCGGCTGTATCAACTTTTCTTGTGATCACACTATTTAACCTGCTCAAAGTTCTGTTTGTTTGGTACCGCTTTAGGATTCTTCCCTTCAACAAGGAAGTTCTTTACCTCTTTGGGGTCATTTTACTGTCTTATGGCGCATTTTCTTTCCTCCATTTTCCGTTTCCAATATTGGTCAATTTGGTGTTGAAATGCCTTTTGATTGGCGTCAGCTACCTCGGGTTGTGCTACGTTTTGGGTCTTTCACTCCAAGTCAATGCGTTTATCGATCAGGGGATAAAAAAACTAAGGTCCTTCATTGGGTAGAAGAACCTTAGCTAAACAAAATCATAGAAACCAAAAATAATTCAATTACAAAAATCAAATCAATTGATTAATCACAATTACTATGCCAAAGTTATTTCTTCAGCTTTGTTTTGAGGTATTTTCCGGTGAATGATGCCTTTATTTTGGTCAATTCTTCGGGTGTACCGGCCCCGACCAATGTTCCGCCTTTATTGCCTCCTTCGGGACCAAGGTCAATGATGTGATCGGCGCACTTCAATAAATCCATATTGTGTTCAACCACAACCAAAGAATGCCCTTTGTCCAAAAGAGCATCGAAGGCTACCAAGAGTTTGTTGATGTCGTGAAAGTGCAGTCCAGTAGTGGGTTCGTCAAAAATAAAAAGAATTTTATCGCGGTGTTCTCCTTTACCAATAAAGGAGGCTAGTTTAATGCGTTGGGCTTCACCGCCGGATAGGGTTGCAGAGGACTGCCCTAGGGTGACATAACCCAAGCCCACGGCCTGAAGCGGGGATAATTTTTTGACCAATTTTTGCTGCTGGTGTTCTTCGAAAAAAGCAATGGCATCATCGACGGTCATCTCCAGCAATTGATCGATGGAAATATGTTGAAATTTGACCTCGCTAACTTCTTTTTTGAAGCGTTTACCTTGGCAGTGTTCACATTCTAAAATCACATCGGCCATGAATTGCATTTCAATGGTCACAGTGCCTTCCCCTTTGCAATGATCACAACGTCCTCCATCTACATTAAAGGAAAAATGCTTGGCTTGAAAATTTCGATTTTTAGCCAACGGTTGTTGTGCATACAAAGTGCGGATGTCGTCATAGGCTTTGATATAGGTGACTGGGTTTGAGCGCGAGGAACGACCAATAGGGTTTTGATCAATGTACTCTACTTGTTTGATCGCATCAAAATCTCCCGTCAAACCCGAAAATTGCCCGGGTTTGTCGACAAACACATCCAAATGCCGTTGTAGGGCAGGGTAGAGAATTTTTTTTACTAAGGTGCTTTTCCCGCTTCCCGACACCCCCGTGATGGCAGTGAACGTATTGAGCGGGATTTCAACATCGATATTTTTTAAGTTGTTTTCTCGGGCACCCTCAATAACGAGGCGGCCAAGGCCTTTTCTTCGTTGAGAAGGGACTTGAATCTTTTTTCTTCCATCGAGGTATTCGGCAGTAAGCGAATTGCTTCGAAGTATTTTTTTCCAATGCCCTTGCGCAACAATCTCTCCGCCCAATGATCCGGCTTCGGGACCAATGTCAATTACTTCATCGGCGGCGTACATGATTTCCTCATCGTGTTCAACGACGATGACCGTGTTACCAAGTGCATTGAGGTGTTTTAATATATGAATGAGCCGTTCGTTGTCTCTTGAATGCAGTCCAATGCTCGGTTCGTCCAAAATGTACATGGATCCTACCAAACTGCTACCCAAAGAGGTTGCCAGGTTGATTCGCTGGGATTCTCCGCCCGATAGGGTGTTGGATTTTCGATTGAGGGTTAAATACCCTAAGCCCACGTCTTGCATGTACTGTAGTCGAGAATTTATTTCGACGAGCAGGCGACTGGCGACCCCTTTTTCATAGGTCGTAAATGTTGCCTTGGCAAAGAAAAGCGCAATGTCGTCAATGGGCATTTTTAGCAATTCAGGAAGACTTTTTTGGTTGATTTTCACATAGTGTGTCTCCTTTCGTAATCGTGTTCCATCACACGCATCACAGCGTGTCTTTCCTCGATAACGGGAGAGAAGTACGCGGTTTTGTATTTTATAATTTTTGGCTTCTATACGCTTAAAAAAAGCATTCAGCCCTTTAAAATAGCCGTTGCCTTTCCAAAGCAGTTCTTTTTGCGCTGTTGTCAGTTCGAAGTAGGGTTTGTGAATGGGAAAATCAAAGTGGTAAGCATTGTTGACAAGATCGTTGTAGTATTTTTTAAACCCAGTCCCTCGCCAAGGGGCAATCGCTTCTTCATAGACCGATAAAGCAGTATTGGGTACCACAAGATCAGGATCAATGCCAATGATATCGCCATAGCCTTCGCATTTTTGACAAGCGCCAAAGGGATTGTTGAAGCTAAATAAATGCACATTGGGCTCTAAAAAAGTCTGCCCATCCATTTCAAACCGATTGGAAAATGCCTTGCGTTTTTGGGTAGATAGATCCAAGATCGAACATTCCCCCTCACCCTCAAAGAAAGCAACATCTACCGCATCACTCAATCGATTCTTAAAATCTTCCTCATTATGACGAACAATCACTCGATCAACAATGAGTTCGAAGTCTTTGGGAATGGTCGTCAGCTTTTCAATGCGCTCTACTTGCCCCTCCACCCAAAGGCGGGCATATCCTTGTTGCAATAATATCTTAGCGATTTCTTTTCCCGTGCGACGTTGTATTGTCTTAGGATGTGTGAGCAAGAGTAACTTGCTGCCTTCGGGTTGTTGCAGAATATAATCGACTACATCCGAAATAGTATCTTTTTTTACGCGCTGATTGGTGGTAGGGGAAAAGGTTTGTCCAATACGCGCATACAGTAACTTGAGGTAGTCGTAAATTTCTGTTTTGGTCCCTACTGTAGATCGAGGATTGCTTGCATTGACCTTTTGTTCTACTGCGATAGCCGGGGCAATTCCTTTGATTTGATCGACCTTGGGTTTATTCAATCGCCCCATGAATTGCCGCGCATAGGACGATAAACTCTCGACATACCTTCGTTGCCCTTCGGCATAAAGCGTGTCAAAAGCCAAAGAGGATTTCCCCGATCCAGACAGACCAGTGATGACAGTAAATGAATTGCGTTGGATGGCGACATCAATGTTCTTTAGGTTGTGAAGACGGGCTCCAAGAATAAGGATATGATCCTTTGGTGATAGCGATTTGATGTCTTTCATAGCAAGAAAAAGAAACGCTAAATATACAATTTATCTTTTCGAGAAAATATTTTTTAGAATCCAAAACAATAAATGAGAAAGAATACTGTTTATAATATTTTTTCTATATTTGAAGAAACAATATCGCCTATACGCAATTTTACTTTAAATCATTAACGGATACTCCACCCTGATACGGGCTTTTAAAGTAATTGTATATGGCAAATTCTCTACAACACCTCGACGACGCTGCTTTAGTTTCCTCCTACATTGATGGAAATGAACGTGCTTTGGAAACACTCATCCTTAGACACAAGCTCAAGATTTATAATTTTATTTATTCCAAAGTGTTCGATCGTGATACTTCTGAAGATATTTTTCAGGAAACTTTCATCAAGGTCATTAAAACACTTAAGCGAGGGGTCTACAATGAAGAGGGAAAGTTTTTACCGTGGGTGATGCGTATTGCACATAACTTGGTCATTGACTTTTTTCGAAAGAATAACCGTATACCCACCTTTGATCATTCTGAGGACTTTGACATCTTCCAACTCATCAGCGATGGACAACCCAACGCAGAGAAAAATATGATTGATGATCAAGTGGTGGAAGATTTACAAAAATTGATTGTTGAACTCCCCGATGATCAAAAAGATGTTTTGACCATGCGTTTGTACAAAGACATGAGTTTCAAAGAAATCGCCGAAACTACTGGGGTAAGCATCAATACTGCACTGGGTCGCATGCGTTATGCAATCATCAACTTGCGTAAGTTAATCGACGAACACCAAATTATTTTATCCGCATAATATACTTTATCCAGTTTTTTCTCGTTAAATAGAGACAACAAACCTCTATGGGAGAATTTTACGATAAAAAGAGTATCGATAAGAAACAAGGTCCAAGTGATTTGACCATCAAACGCATTTTGGCTTTTTCAAAAGCTCTTGGTGCTTCCAACAAAAAAGCACAATCTCTCGCCAGTCCTGAGAAAAAGGATAACTAACGTTTGTTTTTCTTGTAGTATGCATTGAGGACGGTTTTCCGTCCTATTTTTTTGGTAATCACATCTTTTTCAAGAGACCACCCGCGTGCGGGACTGTATTCACGTCCATACCAAATGATTTGCAGATGTAGATCGTTCCAACACTCCTTGGGGAAAAGCCGCTTGGCGTCGCGTTCTGTCTGCACTACACTTTTTCCATTCGAGAATCCCCAGCGGTACATGAGCCGATGAATATGGGTATCTACAGGAAAGGTTGGAATATCGAATGCTTGTGCCATAACAACGGCAGCAGTCTTGTGTCCTACGGCAGGAAGTGCTTCAAGTGCTTCATAGGTTTGAGGAACTTTCCCATTGTGCTCTTCTAAAAGAATCTTTGAAAGTCCGTAAATACCTTTCGACTTCATGGGCGAAAGCCCAACAGGGCGAATAATATCTCTAATTTCATCCACACTCAGACGGACCATTTCTTCCGGGGTACGGGCTTTAGCAAACAACAAGGGGGTGATTTGGTTCACGCGCACATCAGTGCTTTGCGCTGAAAGCAAGACGGCAATCAAAAGAGTATAGGGATCCGTATGATCAAGAGGGATGGGGATTTCAGGGTAGAGGGTTTGCAGGGTTTCCATGGCAAACGCTACTTTTTCTTTTTTTGTCATTTTTTTTCTCCTTCTTTTTTTAAGGTTGTAATTTAGAAAAAAATTAAGCTATGCAACCATTACAAGCAGGGGATAAGGTCCCCGCATTTACCGCTACCGATGATCGCGGTCAACAACATTCGCTCTCGGATTATCAAGGCCAAAAGCTGGTCGTTTTCTTTTACCCAAAAGCCAATACCCCAGGGTGTACTGCAGAGGCCTGTGACTTGAGAGACCATTATCAAGAACTAAAACAGGCCGGTTATGCCCTGTTGGGTGTCAGTGCTGATAGTGAAAAGAAACAACGTAATTTTTCGGCAAAGTTTGAATTTCCTTTTCCGCTTTTGGCCGATGAGGACAAAGCTGTTATTGACGCATTTGGTGTTTGGGGACCAAAGAAGTTCATGGGAAGAGAATACGATGGGATTCATCGGATGACGTTCATAATTGATGAAAACGGTATCGTAGAACGCGTGATTGACAAAGTCAAAACCAAGGCGCACGCTGCTCAGATATTAACGCCTTAGCTCCTCGTTTATCTGCTCATCGACCATCTTTTTTACCTGTAAATCGCCAAAGCCATATTGAGGCAACGCTTTTTGAAAAGAGCGAAAAATTGCACCGAAATCTTTGACTCCTTTTTGGGCGATGATTTCTTTCAAAACGGTTTGCGGCCGACCAAGTTGATCTCCCTCAGGGTGCATTTCGATATAGGCCTCAACGGCGCTCTTTACATAGTCCATGGCCGAAGGGAGTGTTAGCGCCAATTGTTGTAGTTTTTTTTGATCGGCATGCGAGTATGCCACCCAGCATTCGGCTAGGGTTGAGAGTTCACAAACAAGACGTCGTTGGGTGTATAATTCCATCAGCTCTTCTTTCGAATAAGCATGAAACCCGTAGGGTGATCGCTTGTCGGGTCGGACCATGTAAACATGTTCAAACGAGTTCTGCTGGCATAAATACCATACCACAAACCAACTGTTGATTTGACAAAACAAATCATCTTCGAACCACAAGTTAACTCGGTCTTCCGGTTGAATTTGCTGCATCTTGGCAAATTCCATAATGCTGTTATCTCGATATTCTTCAAGGGTACACGCTTCGTAGCTCGTCGCTAAAAAACGCGCTCTTTGCTCAAAAAGCTGCTCGAGATGGGTGGCTTTTACTGGACCATCGATAAAGCATTCCCTACAAACAATCTTTTCGCCCGAAAGGCCAGGTGGCCACTGCTGAAGTAAAGCATCACCATTGAGGATGTGAAATGTTTTGCTCAAAAAAAGATTATTTCGCCTGGAAACCGAACATTTGATTGTTCTTGATGACTTCTGCAACGCCTTCAGGGAGATATTCTTCCCATTGGCGATTACCAGATTTTATTTGCTCTAAAATCCTCCGGGAAAAGATATCCAAATATTCTTCTTCGTAATCAAAAATATCGATGACCTTACCGTTGTATTTGAAAAACTTGTAGAAGTCTTTCATGCGAGGGTGAAGCTTTAGATTGGTACTGTTCACAATATTTCCTTTTTCGTCTTTCATGGGGTAGAGGTAGACTTTCAGGTTGTTGTAAAACATTTTCCCAAAGGCTTCCAATATTCCGCCACCTAGATCTTGATAGTATTGTTCGTCAAAGATTTCAACAAAATTATTGACGCCCATACTGAGTCCGAGTTGTTTTTTGGTGTATTGTGCCAAATAATCCACCAGCTTGTAATACTCTTTGAAATTAGAAATCATCACGATATGACCCATGGAGCAAAGCAATTTTGCGCGGTCCATGAAATCTCTTTCATCAATTTCTCCTTGAGCACGAAGATTGGAGAGTGTGATTTCGAAGATAACCAACGTTTTATCTTCCTCTACCCCTGGTTCTTTGATGAATGCATCAAGAGCTTTTTCGAACATATCAATGTTCACTTTGGTTACCGGGCGAAAACTACCCCTCAAGGTCAATATATTTTTTTTGTAGAGTTCTCTTGCTGGGAGAACGTTATTGCCCTTAGGATTGAACATAACCGCATCGGTCATCCCGTTTTT
>WTJN01000069.1:18436-37637 GCA_011526265.1 Candidatus Arcticimaribacter sp.
GGAGAACGTTATTGCCCTTAGGATTGAACATAACCGCATCGGTCATCCCGTTTTTCACCAGTTGTAAACTCATCAAGCGATTGTCTACTTCCGCAAACAATGGGCCTTTAAAGTTGATGGTGTCAATTTCTATGGCATCGTTGTCGATGTGATCATACAAATAACGAAGTAGTTTCTTGGGCTCTTGGTTTTTGTAAAACGCCCCGTAAATAAGATTCACTCCCATGATCCCGAGCACCTCTTGTTGAAGTCTCGCTTCGGTTTGATGGAAACGCACATGCAGGGTGATTTCACTGTAATCTTCATCGGGACTGGTTTGAAAACGGACACCCATCCACCCGTGACCTTTAAATTTTTTAGCAAAATCAATGGTCGCAACCGTATTGGCGTAGGTGAAAAACATCTTATTCGGGTTCTCATCTCGGGGCAGTCGTTCCTCAAGAAGATTCATTTCATAGGCCAACATTTTCTCAAGCCGCGCTTCTGTAACATAGCGCTTATCGTCCTCTTCGCCGTAGATGTTGTCGCTGAAGTTCTTGTCATAGGCGCTGATGGTTTTCGCGATGGTACCCGAAGATCCACCGGTACGAAAAAAATGCCGTGCTACTTCTTGCCCCGCACCAATTTCTGCAAAGGTACCGTAGATATATCGATTGAGGTTGATTCGTAAGGCTTTAGCTTCAATAGAGGGGCGGTTTTCAAGCTCTATTTCACCGGGAAGAGACGAAGTCATGAGGATGGTTTTTGTTACTCAAATTTACAAATATTGTGACAATTAAAAACATAACTTACCTTTGAAAAAGATGATGAAAGTGACTTTTTTAGGAACAGGTACTTCGCAAGGAATTCCTGTGATTGGCAGCCAACACCCTGTTTGTAAAAGCCACGACCCACGCGACAAACGCCTTCGTGTTTCCATCGCCATTTCTTGGGATGATGTCTGTTATGTTATTGATTGCGGGCCAGATTTTAGGCAACAAATGCTTCGCCACGCTCCAGCTCATTTGACCGGACTTTTGTTGACTCATGAACATGCCGATCATACCGCTGGATTGGATGATATTCGCCCGTTTTTTTTTCGTCAAGGTAAAATCAACATGTGGATGTCACCCCGTGTACACAAAGAACTTATACGGCGTTTTGACTATATATTCTCTGACAAAAACAAATACCCTGGTGCGCCTTCGGTGCACGTTGAACATGTTGAAAAACAGCACCCTTTCTTCCTCGATGGAAAAAAAGTAACTCCCATAGAGGTCATGCATCATCGCTTGCCTGTTTTAGGCTATCGCATTGAAAATTTTGCCTACCTCACGGATGTTAAAACCATCGACAAAGAGGGTTTAGAAGCACTTCAGGGTTTAGAGGTGCTTGTCATCAATGCTTTGCGCATCGAACCACATCCTTCACATTTGAATCTGAGCGAGGCCTTGGCGTTGATTGATCAATTGGCTCCCCAAAAGGCTTATTTAACGCACATCAGTCATCTGTTGGGCTTTCATGCTGAAGTGGAAAAAGAATTACCGCCCAATGTCTTCTTGGCATATGATAACTTAGAAATTTATCTCGATGAAAAATAAAATTATTCTCTATCTGTTCCTATTCACAGCCTTGATTCTCATTTTTCAAATGGTTAACAGCAACAAGGTGGTGACCTATCAATCGGAAACAATTGCCCAAAACCTCGAAGAAATAAAGCAGTTAAAGTCCGATGTAGAGCGACTGAATGCTACTTTTGATGAAGAGGTCTACTTCTCCTTACAACGCAATACCGATGCGAGTTTGTATTTTGAAACCTATGCAGCAGAAGAAATTTCACAAATGGTGAAGGACAAAGTCTATGAAAGCAACGTGACACCGGGCGATAATGTGTTGATTGACGTCCCGGGATTTGAGGGGAAATTTCTGATCAATAAAGTCAAATTACTCAACCACAAATGGTTGATTGCCGATTTTTCCGACGGTACCTATTGGGGAGAAGTGCTAATTCGCTATTCACTTCGCGAGGGTGAAATATATCTTGACCCCATCGAACAGTTGATTTACCCCAAAGAAGATTAAGATCGGTTGAGCCACTCCAAGAGATCCTGAAAGTTTTCCGGGGCAACTCCATGACCAGCGGCATATTCAAAGTAGGCGATATTTACCTGCTTTTCTTTTACGCGTTCCAAGCTTTTTTTGGCCCAACCCACCGGGATAGTTTGGTCTTGAGTTCCATGACTGCAAAAGCACTGAAGATGATCCAAGGTTTGAGAAGAGTACGTAAAAATATCTTCGTTGATATAGCCACTCAGTGCAATTACACGGTCCACTTTTTGTGGCTGACTCAAGGCAAGTGCCCAGCTCAAAATTGCTCCTTGACTAAATCCCAAAAGATTGATGGGTTGATCCTTCAGCCCAAATTGTTCAAGATGATGTTCAATGTTGTGCCAAAGTATGTGTTGTGCAGCTTTGGCCTGTTCTATGTCGGTCCATTTATCTTGATCAGCATCAAAATGAATGGAATACCATGCATAGCCGCCAAAGGCTAGGTTGAGGGGTGCGCGAAGGGAGATGATTAAAAAATCGTCGGGCATGTGCGGTGCAAAAGAAAACAAATCTTCTTCATGACTTCCATAGCCGTGAAGCAAAAATAATACGGGCGGTTTTGCCACAGCGCTTTTGGGCGATTGTAGGCGAAAATCGAGTAGGGGAAGTGGGTTCATTTATGCAGTCAATTGATGAAAACGGTCACGAATAACGCCATAGACTTTACCTTGGGTAGAACAGCCTTTAAACGCGCAGTTTTTGGAGGTGGATAAAATATCTTCTTCACCAAATACCCCGGAGCCATTGGGCGTGAACAGCGTCAAGTCTGCCTTGCTTCCTACAGCGATCTGTGGAAGATCTTTGGTCGCCATTTTTCTATTGTTGATGAGTAATTGAAGTGTTTTGTCGAGGGGGAAAAGCGTGTTCAAGACCCCAAAAAAGGCTTCAAGTCCTATCGTTCCTGGAGCAGCATGCTCAAATTCTATGTATTTCAGTTCAGGGTTTAATGGCCGGTGATTGCTTGTGACAAAATCGATAGTGCCGTCCATCAAACCCTCGCGCAAAGCGTCCTTGTCATGTTCTTCTCGTAGCGGAGGATAAACTTTATATTGTGTTTCGAAATCCATAAGTACCTCATCGGTAAAGCAAAGATTGGCCAGAGCGACAGAACAACTGATGTTGTGCCCCTCTTTCTTTGCTTTTCGAATGATTTCTACACTCTCACGACTCGAAATACAAGGAATGTGTAAACGACCTTGAGTGTATCCCAAAACAGCGATATCGCGTTGTATTTGAAGCAGTTCGCTCAGTGCGGGCTGACCGCTTAACCCCAGTTGTGTGCTCACTTTTCCTTCGTGCACCGCTGCGGTCGGATTGAGGGAGGCATCTTGTGGTGTCGACATGATCATTCCCTCAAAACGTTGGGCGTAAAGCAATCCCGTCTTCAGGAGTTCAACACTCTTGATGGGGGTTTGGTCGTCTAAAAAACCAATGGCACCGCTACAGCTCAAATCATACAATTCCGCCATTTTTTTTCCCTCGCCGCCTTGTGTAAAATTGGCCATGGGAAACACGGCAGTGGTTGAAGTATGGTTATACGATTTTAGGTATTTGAGCGCGGCCTGATGATCGGGTGGGGGCGAACTCGTTGGCAGTAGCCCTATGCCGGTAAAACCACTTAAAGCCGCTGTTTTTAGTCCATTCTCAAGGGTTTCTCGCTCTTCAAACCCCGGTTCGCCAAAAGCAACAAACGGGTCATACCAGCCTGCAGAAACATGCAAATCTTGACGTTCGATAACCACGTCAGCATTTGTAATTTCAAGTCCTGAAGCGATTTCAGTGATGATTCCGTTTTCGATACGAAGATCGACGGATTGGAAATGAAAGGTAGTTTTAGGGGCAAAAAGAGTAGCGTTTTTTAGTATAATTTGCATGGAATTGAAAAACCTTTCCTTAGAGGTGTAAAAGTACAAAAAACTTTCAATGCCCTTTAAAATTGTTCAAAAACCCCCAACCCAAAAAGGGCAAAATCATATTTAACCGGATCTTCAGAATCCATTTGCCGCAAGGAGGTGTCTAGTGCCAAAACGGCTTTTGCGTCATTTTGCTTACGTTGAAGTAGGTTCAATTTCCGAGCAACATTCCCCGAGTGAACGTCCAGCGGGCAAGAAAGTTGTGCTGGTGAAAGTGTTTTCCACAATCCAAAATCAACCTGATTTTTGGCGGGTCGCACCATCCACCGCAAAAACATATTGATGCGTTTTGCTGCAGATCCCTTGGCAGGGTTAGCCACGTGCTTTCGTGTACGTTGTTGATGCGGCAACGAAAAAAAGAGATGGTGAAAGTGATGTATAGTATGTTGCAAATGCGTTTTTTCTGCGTATTGCGAAAAAATTCCTTCCAAACCACCATGTTGTTTATAGAGGTGCCGCAAGGAGCGGATGAAGTAGGAAAAATCATCTCCATTAAAAGTGCGGTGAACAAAGGGCTGAAGACTTTTCAATTCTTTTTCCGAGTGATGGAGGACAAAATCGTGGGGGGAATCTTCGAGTAAGCGCATCATTTTATGGCCATTATTGATGATGCTTTTGCGATTGCCCCAAGCAATACTTGCCACCAAAAAAGAGGCAATTTCAATGTCCGCTTTGCGGGTATAGCGGTGTGGAATTTGAATAGGATCGTCCTGAATAAATGCTGGTGACTCGTAGTGTTGGGCTTTTTCGTCCAAAAATGCCTTTAGATCACTTGCTTCCATCAGATGATTTTTCCATCCTTGAGGACAATGGTTCGATCAGCCATCGCAGCCAAGGTTTTGTTGTGGGTTACGATAACAAAGGTTTGGTTGAGTTCTTTTCGCAATTCAAAAAATAACCGATGCATTTCATCGGCGTTTTTAGAATCGAGGTTCCCCGTGGGTTCATCGGCAAAAATCACTGCTGGCCGATTCATCAATGCGCGGGCAACGGCCACTCTTTGTTGCTCTCCACCCGACAATTGTGTTGGGAAATGTGCCGTTCGGTCGGCCAATCCTAATCGGTTTAAAAGTTGGGTTGCACGTTCTTTTAAGTCTTCAACCGATTGGCCATTGATGCGCCCTGGCATCATCACATTTTCGAGTGCGGTAAATTCTGGAAGAAGTTCATGGAACTGAAAAACAAATCCCAAGGATTGATTGCGAAAGCGGGCCAATGCTTTATCATTGAACGCAATGACGTCCTGTTGGGCAATTCGCAATTGTGTAGCGGGTGAGGGGTCGGGGAAAGAAAGCGTCCCAAGCAGTTGTAGTAAAGTGGTTTTCCCAGCTCCGGAGGCGCCCACGATAGCGACAATTTCCCCTTTTTGGATGGAAAGATCGATTCCTTTCAAAACAGGCAAATCGCCATAGGATTTTTGTAAGTTGATGGCTTCGATTATTGTTGTCATACCCTTACAAAGTAAGACAAAATTAACAGACTTTTACGCTCGCTTTTCCTCCTTTTTTGTTCGATCTTTTTGAATCATTTGACGTTATTGTTAAATAAAGCTTCAACAATATCAATATATGTTTATTTAATTTTTATATTTGTTAAACAAAATGAAAAAGGAAAAAATTGCTTATTTCGCTGGTGGCTGCTTTTGGTGTACAGAAGCAGTCTTTCAGCGTTTGAAAGGGGTGCACAATATTACACCTGGATACATGGGCGGGGAGATCAAAAATCCTGCCTATCGCGAAGTGTGCACGGGGAGGACAGGACACGCCGAGGGTATCCGCTTGCAATACCATTCCGAAATCATTTCCTATCAAGATCTTTTGCACGTGTTTTTTGCTACTCACGATCCTACCACCTTGAACCGTCAAGGCAATGACGTGGGAACCCAGTATCGATCGGCGTTATATTGTGTCGATCAGGAGCAAGAGTCAATAGCAAAAAAGGTCATTGACGAGTTGAATTCAACGACTTTTGATGCCCCCATCGTAACAGAAATACAATCAGAAATGCCCTTTTATACCGCCGAAGAGGAGCATCACAACTACTACAATCAACATGGCGAACAACCGTATTGCAGCGTTGTTATTTCACCTAAAGTGGAAAAACTAAAGGCACGCTTTGCACATTTACTCAAATAAATTCTATGAACGAAAATTTTAACATCGACACCCTGCCCATCACCGAGGAAATTAAAGAACATTTTTCGGAAGTCATCAATTTATTGGGAGAGGATACTTCCCGTGAAGGTTTGGTCAAAACCCCTGAACGCGCCTCAAAAGCGATGAAGTTTTTAACCCAAGGCTATGAAATGGATCCCCAGCAGATTCTGCAAAGTGCCATGTTTAGGGAGGATTACAACGAGATGGTGATTGTTAAAGACATTGAGTTGTACTCCTTGTGCGAGCACCATATGTTGCCGTTTTTTGGAAAAGCACACATTGCTTATATTCCTAACGGTCATATTGTTGGTTTGAGTAAAATCCCACGAGTGGTTGACGTTTTTGCCCGTCGTCTGCAAGTACAAGAACGCCTGACTGAACAGATTTTAAATTGCATTAACGATACATTGCAGCCCGAAGGAGTGGCTGTTGTAATCGAAGCGTCACACATGTGCATGATGATGCGTGGGGTGCAGAAACAAAATTCGACAACGACCACTTCAGGATTTAGAGGATCGTTCAAAAACACAGAGACCCGCAATGAGTTTTTAAAACTCATTACCTCCAGTTTGTCTTAGTTTTTATCCTCAGGAAAAAAGCGCTTCAACCCCATGCGGCGAAAAATCTTTTTCTCAAATTCCCAAAAGAAAGTGAACTGAAAGAATAGCCCACCGAAGAGAAGAAGCAAAACTTGATATACCGGAAAAACGATGAGAATGCGGAGTATCCAGTAGAAAATTATTCCCAAAGGAATGGCTTCAAACTGTTCGGGCACTAAGCCAATGAAGTCCAACACCGGCTTGGCTACCTTTACCGCACTCGATCCCGTGAGACCAAAGACGATAAAAATAACCAATAGTTGGATGTTGGAATCAATGTTCCACTTTTGTTTTAGTCGTTGAATGTAAGACATTACCCGAGGATCGCGCTGATTTGCTCTGCCAATTCAACACCAATGCGGTCTTGTGCTTGGCTTGTAGCAGCACCAATATGGGGCGTCAACGATACTTTAGGGTGCATTAATACCTGAACGGCCGGTTTGGGTTCTTCTTCAAAAGTGTCGAGTCCAGCAAAAGAAAGTTGTCCACTATCGAGTACTTTGAGCAGTGCAACTTCATCGACAACGCCACCGCGGGCCGCATTAACCAAGGCAGCACCTTCTTTCATTTTTGCCAATTCAGCGGCGCCAATGACGTAGTCTTTTTGTGCAGGAACGTGCAATGTTATAAAGTCAGCTTCCTCCAAGACACTCTCCATGGACTGGGTCTGTAATTCGATGTCCACGCTTTGCCCATTGAAAAAAGGAACATTAATGGTGGCTTTATCCAAGAATTTATCGGCGGCAATGACCTTCATACCAATGCCCAAACCAATCCGGGCAGTGGCTTGTCCAATGCGTCCAAATCCAATAACGCCCAATGTTTTGCCACTGAGCTCTGTGCCTTTGGCATAGCTTTTTTTCAATCCTTTGAAATTGGACTCTCCTTCGAGGGGCATGTTGCGGTTACTATCATGCAAAAACCGCACACCGCCATAGAGGTGTGCAAATACCAATTCCGCCACCGAGGCAGAAGATGCAGCGGGAGTATTGATCACATGCAGGCCTTTTTCGCGGGCATAGTCGACATCTATGTTATCCATTCCAACCCCGCCGCGACCAATGATTTTTAATCCTGGACAGGCGTCAATGAGATCCTTTCGTGCGGTTGTGGCACTACGGACCAATAAAACAACAATGTCATTTTCATTGATGAAATTGATCAATTGTTCTTGGGCGACATTGGTAGTGTTTACGTTAAAACCGTTGGCTTGTAAAGCGTCAATACCGCTTTGTGAGATGCCGTCGTTGGCTAATACATTCATTATAGTTCTTTTTCAAATTGTTGCATAACATTTACGAGTAGTTCAGCACTCTCCATCGAGAGTGCATTGTAGATCGAGGCACGATATCCTCCTACAGATCGGTGACCTTTAAGTCCACTAATATTGGCGGCATTCCAAAGGGAATCAAACGCTTGCCCGTCAACCCCTTCTGCTAGATTAAAGGTGGCATTCATAAAACTACGGTCTTCTTTGGCAGCAAAGCCAACAAAGGCAGCATTGCGATCAATTTCATCGTAGATGCGCTGCGCCTTCTCTTGGTTGTGTTGTTCTATTGCAGTGATTCCACCTTGTTCTTTCAGCCATTCCATGGTCAGCATACTGGTGTATATGGGAAAGACCGGTGGGGTGTTGAACATACTCCCTTTATCGGCATGCAAAGCATAGCTGAGCATGGAGGGAACTTCTTTATTCATTTGATCTAAAAGATCTTCTTTAACAACCACAAGTGTTGTTCCTGCAGGGCCCATATTTTTCTGTGCGCCGGCATAGAACAAATCAAAAGCACTGTAATCGATGTTGCGGGAGAAAATATCAGAGCTCATGTCTGCGATCAGCGGTGCATCGGTCACAGGAAGATCATGAAACTGTGTGCCAAAAATGGTGTTGTTGGTGGTGATGTGTAAGTAATCCAATCCATTGGGCACAGCATATCCTTTCGGGATGTGATTGAAATTATCGGCTTTGGAGGAAGCGACTTCGATCACCTCACCGTAGCGCTTAGCTTCTTTAATGGCTTTGTCAGACCAAGACCCGGTATTGATGTACCCCGCTTTGGATTGCATCAAATTGATGGCCGTCATTAGAAATTGAGTGCTAGCGCCCCCTTGCAAAAAAAGTGCTTGATACCCCTTGTCTGTCAACCCAGTCAACTCAAGTGCCAATGATTGGGCTCGCTCCATTATGGCAATGAATTCTTTGCTGCGGTGGGAGATTTCAATCAGGGAGAGTCCTATGTTGTCGAGCTCAATAACAGCAGCAGCTGCTTTTTGCATCACAGGTGCAGGAAGGATGGAGGGTCCTGCACTAAAATTGTGTTTTTTCTCTGTGTTTTTTTCCATGCACAAATATCACCATTACTGTGCAATTTGTAGGAATGAAATTGACAATTTTTAGGTGGGTTTTTTAACAATTTACTCACAAACTCAACAAAAATTCGACAGTATCTACACCATCGGCATAATCCCACAACGCGGGCTGCTGTGCTTGACCAAAAGCCAAGGCGTTTTTTAGGGGCAGATGGGAACTGATGCATTGAATTTGATCGACCTGACCGTCCAGTGTTTTTTGCAACTCTTCGAGAGAATTGTAATAGCTATAATGCAAACAGGCAATGGGCGATGAAAAGTGATCGTTTTCCAAGAAAAGATAAAAACCATTGTCCAATAGTTCGAACTCACTCATTAAGAAAACCGCTTTGTTGTAATCATAATTGTTGGCATATTTGGCGGAATCCATGAGATGAGCGTAGGGGTAAAGCGCCCCGAAGATGGCATTAAAATCATAGCCTTTGGGAACATAAACTTTACTGGTGCTGCGACAACCCAAGCCATAATAAGCGACCATGTCTGTGGCCAAACCGTTTAATTCTTCTTCCGTTTCATTGCCGCTCAGGACAGCAATGCCATTGCGATTTTGACGGATAAGGTGTGGGACATGACCAAAATAATGATTGAAATATCGGGCGGCGTTGTTGCTCCCTGTCGCTATAACCGCATCAAAATCCCCAAGGCGTTCTTGTGTGAACTGCACGCGGTTAGAAAAAGTCGCTGTATCGAATTGTTCGAGCAAATTCACCAAAAAAGGAATCAAATAGGGGTCGGAAGAAGATAGCTTGACGTTGGCATTGTGCCCAGCTGCTAGAACACTCAACACGTCATGAAAGCCCACCAAGGGAATGTTTCCCGCCAAGACCAACCCAATGGTTTTTGGTGTAGCGCTGGTGGCTTCATAGGGTTCCCACCATTTTGCAAGGGCATCGGATTGCAAGCATTTTCCCCAAGCATCAAGGGCATTCAAGCAATTTTCTTGGGTAAACCATCCGTTGCTTTGTTTGGCCTGTACCAGGACCGATTGAAGCGGAGCATAGGCAGGCTGATTCAGGTCGATGTTTTGTAAATAGTCCCCGAGACGTAAAAATCCGCGAAAAGCGTGTGGATGGTTGTTCATTAACTTGTGCAACTGTTGATAAGGATGTATTTTTGTGTCAAAATTAAGGAAAGTATTTTGCTATGGCGATAATTATAACTGACGAATGTATCAACTGCGGTGCCTGCGAACCCGAGTGCCCCAACACGGCCATCTATGAGGGCGCAGACGACTGGCGATACAGCGATGGAACTTCCCTGGCCGGTGCTATTGTTTTGCCCAACGGGAAAAATGTAACTGCAGAAGAAACCCAAGAACCCATTTCAGACGAGTATTATTACATCGTACCCGACAAGTGTACCGAGTGCAAAGGTTTTCACGAAGAACCCCAATGTGCTGCGGTTTGTCCGGTTGACTGTTGCGTCCCCGACGAGGATCATGTCGAAACCGAAGAGGTTTTGCTGGGGAAACAACGCTTTATGCATCCAGAATAAAAAATTATGAAAGCAGGTATTGTAGGCCTCCCCAACGTGGGTAAATCAACCTTATTCAATTGTTTGTCGAACGCCAAAGCGCAAAGTGCCAATTTTCCGTTTTGCACCATTGAGCCCAATGTGGGGGTGGTCAATGTCCCCGACGAAAGACTCACCACACTGGCCGATTTGGTTCAGCCCGAAAAAACCATTCCCGCCACGGTAGAAATTGTGGATATTGCCGGCTTGGTCAAAGGCGCCAGCAAAGGCGAAGGACTCGGGAACCAGTTTTTAGCCAACATCCGAGAAACCGATGCCATTATTCATGTGTTGCGTTGTTTTGAAAACGATAACATTGTCCATGTCGAAGGCTCGGTCAACCCCTTACGCGATAAAGAAATTATCGATATCGAGTTGCAACTGAAAGACCTAGAAACTGTCGAAAAACGCTTGGAAAAGGTGCATCGAGCAGCGAGAACAGGCGATAAAGATGCACAGAAATTACATGCCTTGTTGTCCCAAATCAAAACGGGATTAGAGGCAGCAAAGAATGTTCGACAGCTTGACTTTTCCTACAAAGAACGCGAAGAGGTTATTCGTGGCTTACAGTTGCTGACCGACAAACCGGTACTCTATGTGTGTAATGTATCCGAAAGCGATGCAGCAAGCGGTAACGCACTGGTGGAAGAAGTACAGGCTATTGCGGCAGCAGAAAACGCCGAGGTGCTCACCCTGGCCGTATCGATCGAAGCCGACATCAACGAGCTGGACACTTTTGAAGAGCGACAAGTTTTTCTAGAGGACTTGGGATTGAGCGAACCCGGCGCCGCCAAATTGATTCGCAAAGCCTATGCTTTGTTGCAACAACAAACCTATTTTACCGCAGGGGAGAAAGAAGTCCGCGCATGGACATTTCCCCTTGGGGCTACTGCACCACAAGCAGCAGGTGTTATTCACACCGATTTTGAAAAAGGATTCATCCGTGCCGAAGTGATTTCTTTTGACGATTACCAACAATTTGGCACCGAAGCCAAAGTCAAAGAAGCCGGGAAAATGCGCATCGAAGGGAAAGAATATACCGTTCAAGACGGCGATGTGATGCATTTCCGTTTTAACGTGTAAGGTGATCTATTCTTTTTTGCTCATGTTCCCCCTTGCGGGGGATCGTACAGGACAGTGCTTATTGTTCAAATTCTTTTTGCCATTTCCCTTTTTGCTTCTTTAGAATTAATATTCGACCGTAACGCGACGCTATTATTTCTTCTGGTTTGATGTAAAAACTGGCAAAATCCAACGTTCGTTTCATTGCCAAAGAGAATTTTATTGTTCAATAGAAATTGTATTTTGCAGGCATGAAAAGACGTCACTTCCTCCAGCGCACCTCGGCCGCAGGCTTGGGTGCCCTCTTTGCCACGCCGCATTGGGCATTCACTGCTGCTCCCAAATACAAGTTGGGGTTGCAGCTTTTTAGTGTGCGCGATGCCATGGCCCGCGACCCACAGGGCACGCTCGAACAACTCAAAGCCATGGGCTATCAAGATTTTGAAACCTATGGGTTTGACCCCATAACAGAGAAAATCTATGGCTATTCCTTGAACGAATTCAAAGCCCTTTTGGACTGGCTTGATCTCACAACGACCAGCGGGCATTACGGTTTTTCCGATTATTTCAATGCGTCCGCAGAGGAGTTGAAGTGGTTTGTGGGGCAGTGCATCAAAGCGGCCAAGGCCTTGGAATCTCCTTACATTACCTGGCCCTGGATTCACCCCGATCATCGCAACGCCACCGATTTTGTTCGGTTGGGCCATTTGCTCAATCGCATTGGCCAACAGGTCACCGAAGCCGGTTTGGGCTTTGCCTATCACAATCACGGCTATGAGTTTGAGGACTGGGGAGGCACCACGGGGCACGAAATTTTGATGGACATCACCGATCCACGCTGGGTGAAGTTGCAGTTGGACATGTACTGGGCCGTCCGCTCGGGCAAAACCCCCAAAGCATTGGTGGCCGAACAACCCGGACGCTACGTGATGTGGCACATTAAAGACATGGACAAGGTAACGCAAGACTATACCGAAATGGGCAACGGCTCCATAGATTACACCACCATGCTGCCCAATCCCCAAACCTCGGGCTTGGTGTATTACTATGTGGAGCAGGGGGGGAACTTTGCCGTAAATTCCATGCAAAGCGCCGCCGATTCAGTGGCTTACGTCAAAAAATACTTGCAGAAGTTTTTATAGTTTCAGGGCCGAAATAAGCGTCTTCACCGATGCTCCGCATTCTATGCGGTGGGCCTTTTTGTAGCGTCGAAACCAGGTGATTTGTCGTTTGGCATAGCGCCGACTGTTTTTCTTGATTTCTTCAATGGCCGTTTCCCGATCAAAGCTGCCGTCGAAATGCGCAAACCACTCTCGGTACCCCACGGTTTGCAGCGCATTCAACGCGCGGTGTTCCATCAATCCACGGGCTTCTTCCTCCAATCCCTGGGCAATCATTTGGTCTACCCGTTCATTGATGCGCGCATAGAGGGTAGGGCGGTCCCATTCCAACACGATTTTTTCTGTAGTGAAAAAATCGGGAGCTGCTTTTTTTCCCAAGAACGACGAGTAGGGTTGCCCAGCACTCAAAGATACCTCGAGCGCCCGAATGAGCCGCTGAGGGTTTTGACGATCCACGCGTTGGTAATGCGCCAAGTCGTGTTGGCGAAGCAAGTCTTGCAACACTTCGATTCCCTCTTGTTGGTAAATCGCGTTGAGCTGTGGCCGCACCATGGGGTCAACGGTGGGGAAAACATCCATCCCATCGATGAGGGCGTCGGCAAACATGCCCGATCCCCCCACCAAAATTAAGGTGTCGTGATTTTTAAAAAGCGTGCGCAACATGGCCAAGGCTTCTTCCCGATAATCCCCAACGGTATAGGGCTCGTGGATGCTGCGTTGTTGAATGAAATGATGCGGAATCAACTGCAATTCCTCGGGAGAGGGTACGGCGGTTCCGATTTTCATTTCGCGGTAGAACTGTCGTGCGTCGCAAGATATGATTTCGGTGTTGAGGGCTTGGGCCAAAGCAATGGCGGCGGTGGTTTTACCACTGGCTGTCGGACCAGCGATATAGATGAGTTTAGAATGTGTCATTGAGTTTTTTTCCACAGTTGTGGCAGTATAGGGCGTTATCTAAATGGGTGTCGTTCATGCAATGTGGGCACGCTTGCGTATTGGTATCGGGGTCTTTGTGTTGTTGATTCATTTCGGAAGTGACGATGCCTGTGGGAACCGCAATGATGCCGTATCCCATGATCATGATCAAGGAGGCGATGAACCGTCCCAGCGAGGTCATGGGCGCAATATCGCCATAGCCCACAGTGGTCAAGGTCACGATGCACCAGTATACACTGCGCGGGATGTTCGTAAATCCATTTTCTTCGCCTTCGACCAAATACATGATTGTTCCAAAAATGATGCACAAAATAAGTACGGTAAACAAAAATACGCCAATCTTGGCACGGCTGGCCCGAAGGGCAGCCATCAAAAAGTTCGATTCGCCAATAAAGCGAGAGAGTTTTAAAATGCGAAAAACACGCAGTAAGCGCAAAGCGCGAATCGCTACCAAAGAACCGCTGCTCATGAAGAAAAATGAAATGTATTTGGGCAGAAGCGACAAGAGGTCAATCACCCCAAAAAAACTCGTGATGTATTTCAAAGGACGTTGAACCACGAGAATCCGCGCCACATATTCGATAGAGAATAGCAGGGTAATGCCCCATTCCAATTGGTCGAGTAGGGTGGCATAGGTGATGCGGATGGATTCGATGCTTTCCAACATCACCAAGAGCACACTGAAGACAATGAGGAGCAGCAATAAAACATCAAACCGTTTGCCCGCAGGGGTGTCGGCCTCGTAAATGATCTCGTGCCAGCGTTGTCGTAAAGAAGATAGGGATGAACTCATGCTGTTTTCTCTGCTGCTAAGTTAATCAGTTTTTGGTAACGCTCACGCCGCAAAAACGAACGCAACAATGCTTCGGTGTCTCGATTATTCTCGATGGGGATCAATCGATTCTCGATTTTTTCAACGGTCTTGATCTGATGGTGCAAACGGAAATAACCGTACCCCTGAAAGACGTTGTCTTTGATGTAAACAAAACTCTTTTCGTCTGTCTGTTTCCCTTTGTCAATGATGAGCATATGGGGAAAGGGATAGTCCAAGCTTTTTTCCAAGGTATCCAACCGCTGGTTGTAGTGATTGCATTTCTCATCGCCAGTGCACGCGCCTTTGCATTGGCCCAAGTCGCGTTCCGGACAACGCTGATTCACTTGTGCCAAGGAGGTTTGCTGCGAGCAAAGGGTGTATTCTTCGATCCATTCCCGCAAACGATAATCAGCATCTTTTTTATTCTTAAAAACTTCCAGATAGTCTTCCGTTTGCCGCACTTGCTCCACGATCAATTGATGGTAGGCCGCTTGTTGGTCGCGCCGTATTCCCATGGCAAAATGCCTAAATTTGAGCGCGTGGTTGAGTCGCGGTTGATTTTTTTTGATTTCGTGTTGTTCTTTCAACAAAGCCAAACACTCATTGCCACACAATTCATAGGTCACCGTATGCACACTTTTTTGAATCTTTTGCGCCTTGCGCTGACCGCTGGTCAGGTGCGACAGTACCCTTTTCTTGATGTTTTTGCTCTTCCCAATATAAATGATATCGCCCGCTTTGTTATGCAAATAATAGACGCCGGTCTCGGTCGGCAATTCCTCGATGATTGCAAGGTATTTGTTGGGTACTTTTTTCTTGGTCAGCGTCTTCACGTGAGTGCCGATGACGGTCTTTTCGCTATCTTTTTCCAAGAGAACCTTGAAGAGTTCTACGGTGGCCTGGGCGTCTCCGTGCGCACGGTGAACATCCGAAATAGGGATGCCGAGTGAGCGGACCAATTTCCCCAATTTATAGGACGGAAGCCCGGGGATAAGCTTTTGTGCTAGCTCGACTGTACAGACCGATGGGCGCTCATAGGCATAGCCTAAACGGTCGAACTCGGTGCGTAAAATACGGTAATCAAACTCTGCGTTATGCGCCACAATGACGGCCCCATCGGTGATTTCCACAATGCGTTTGGCCACTTCAAAAAACTTTGGGGCGTTGACGAGCATTTTGCTATTGATTCCTGTGAGTCGTTGCACAAACGGTTGAATGTCGCGTTGGGGATTCACCAGGCTGGAAAATTGATCCACCACCCTATGTCCATCAAAACGATAAATGGCGATTTCGGTAATGCCTTCTTCGTTATACTTTCCCCCTGTGGTTTCAATGTCCAGAATTGCGTACATCTCAACGATTTCTTTCTCCAAAAATCTTGCTCCCCACCCGAATCATCGTGCTGCCTTCTTCAATGGCCAGCGGGTAGTCGCCGCTCATCCCCATCGATAGAACGGTCATCTCCGGCAGTTGTTTTTGTGTATGGTCAAAAGCGGCTTTCAACTGTCTAAATTCCCGTTGAATTTGCGACTGATCCTGGGTAAAGGTCGCCATGCCCATCAACCCCTTGATGTCAACAAAAGGCAGGGGTGCGGTCTGCTGCAAGGCGATAATATCCTCTAATTCTTCGGTCGACAATCCAAACTTGCTGCTTTCTTCGGCAATGTGCATTTGCAATAAACAAGGAATCTGCCGTTGGTTTTTCTCACCTTGTTTGTTGATTTCTTGCAGCAAACGCAGGCTGTCCACTCCATGGATCAATGCCACAAAGGGGGCGATGTATTTGACCTTGTTGCGTTGCAGGTGGCCAATCATGTGCCACGCAATGTCTTTGGGGAGCGCTTCCCATTTGCCCACAAGTTCTTGGACTTTGTTTTCACCAAAAACCCGCTGTCCTGCCGCATAGGCCGCTTCCAAGTCTTCCAAGGGTTTGGTTTTAGACACCGCCACCAAGGTTACATGGGCGGGAAGTTCTTCTTTCAGGGACTGAAGTTGTGCAGCAATTTTCATGGAGCAAAGATACCATTGCCGTGGCTTTGTTCCGCTTTTCAAAAACAATTTTTATCCCATGGGAAGCAAAAATAATCCACATGGCAGTTTGGGGGTAAAGTAGGTGCTTTTGGGGGGCAATACTTCTCCTGCCAGCGCTGTGGCGGTGATTTCCTCATAGCGCAACGGCCGAAAGCTGATCATGACGTCCACTGCACGGGGATCTGCAGCGGCATCGGGAGGAAAATATTCCCAGTCCGTCGCTTGATTGTCCAGCAAGTTTTCGGTAATGTAGCGCGCTGGGTTTTGGTCGTTGGGACAATCAAACGCCAGCGTCCATTCATCTCCCCGAAAACTAATGTTGGGCGCTACGGCCTTGCTTTGTGGCCTCTGGCGCAGGGCGGCCAAGGTCTTTTCAGGCAGGTGGGGGAGTCCCCAATCAAAGGACGCGCAAGTCAAATCGGAGTGGTGGACCAAAAAACTAAATAGCCCCCCGCGCCACTGTTGCTGCTGCTGTGCTTTTTTAAACGAGGCATAGCGGTGGTGTCCATCAGCCAAATGCAAGGGGGTGGAGGAATCAAAAAATGCGCTCACGTTTTGCATGGTCGCCTCATCCAATGCCCAAAGGCGGTGATGGGTATCGCCCAATACACGGATGCAGTCGGGCGGGCGTTGTTGCACCCACGTTTGAAAAAATTGATGCGCCTCCTCATGGTCGTGCATCACCACCACGGGCTCGGCTTGTAAACGCACCTCTTGCAGGTAGTGGGCAAAGTAATCTACCCGACGCTCAAGGGTCTCCTCGTGGGTGGTCAAGGGGGTGGCGTTGTTCAACTGACACAACACCCCCAAAGTTGATGTGGTCCCCTGCTGAATCTGATAAAGATAGCCCTCTCGAAGCGGCATTTGGGTGTACCCAAAAACATGGGGTGATGCACCCAGTTGCCCTAATGTTTGGCGCGATGTCGTGCTAAGCAACCGATTAAAAAGGGCAGGCCCGTTGACGGGAGAGTGCTTAGGGACTAAGGTTTCCTGTTGAGGATACAGCAAACTGAACGGGGCGAAAGAAGACATGCGATGGGGTTAGAAAGCTGCAATGATTTGATCCGCCACCCGTAGGGCTTCCGTGGCATGCGAAAAGCTCACAATGGGCGCAGTGTCCTGTTCGATGGCGTCGGCAAAGGTTTCCAATTCTTCGAGTATGGCATTGGATTCATTCACCGTCGGGGAATCAAAATAGATTTGTTTTTTTACGCCCTCAGCATTTTGTAAAATCAACGCAAATTCATCGTGGTCTTCCGGTGCATTTTTCATTTTCACCACTTCGACCTTCTTGCTGAAGAAATCGACAGAGATATAGGCTTCCTTTTGGAAAAAACGAAGTTTCCGCATGTTCTTCAAAGAAATTCGACTGGCCGTAAGATTGGCCACTGCGCCGTTGTCAAATTCAATCCGCGCATTGGCAATGTCTGGGGTTTCACTCACAACGGCGACCCCTGATGCCGACACGCTTTTTACCTTCGATTGCACCGTTTGGAGGATGATATCAATGTCGTGGATCATCAAGTCCAAAACCACCGAGACGTCTGTTCCCCGCGGGTTGAACTCTGCCAATCGATGGGACTCAATGAACATGGGTTTCCCAAGATTTTCTTGTACCGCCTTAAAGGCCGGATTGAAGCGTTCAACGTGCCCCACTTGCCCTTTCAGTCCCGTTGCATGGATCAGGGCGACCAATTCGTCGGCTTCCTCCACGGTGGTGGTGATGGGCTTTTCGATGAACACGTGTTTCCCTTGCTCTAAACAACTTTTGGCCAAGGCGTGATGATAGAGGGTAGGGGTAACAATGTCCACCACTGCACAGGCGTCGAGCAGTGCTTGCTGTTCGTCAAAATAGCGGTAGCCGTGTGCTGCTTCGAGCGCTTTGCCGGCTTGGGTGTCGGGGTCGTAAAAGCCTACCAAATGGTAGCGTGGGGATTCCGCCAAAAGGCGCAGGTGTATTTTGCCGAGGTGACCGGCGCCCAAAACGCCTATGTGGAGAGGTTTTTTCACTTTTTCAATGCTTTATATTTTCAAATGTACAATAATTCGGCACCAAAAGTAGGATGAATATTTCCGCAATTCAGTGTATTTTTGCGCCCATGAGTGCCTATACCGATACGCCAAAACACCAAGGGCAACGCCTGCAGCTCGTGCAACTGCTCAAAGACAAAGGGATTACCGATCCGCATGTCATAGCCGCCTTGGAGCGCGTACCACGGCACTGGTTCATGGACGCGGGACTCGAAAGTCATGCCTACAAAAACAAGGCCTATCCTATTGCCGCAGAGCAAACGATTTCGCATCCCTATACGGTTGCTTTTCAGTCGCAGCTCATTGGGGTGAAGCCGGGAGACAAGGTGCTCGAAATTGGTACGGGATCCGGCTATCAAACGGCCATCCTGAAAGCGTTGAATGTGCAGGTCTATACCATCGAGCGTCAGCGGGAATTGTTCAAAAAATCCCAACGTCTGTTTCAGTCCATCGGCTTGCGCCCCAAGAAAAGCATTTTGGGCGATGGCTATAGGGGATTGCCCGAAGCTGCCCCTTTCGATGCTATTATGGTCACCGCAGGGGCACCGCAACTGCCCCACGCATTACT
>WTJN01000009.1 GCA_011526265.1 Candidatus Arcticimaribacter sp.
TCTTTGTTTGAAAAAGTGAGAGACATGTTTGCGTAATTTTTTGTTCGTAAAAAAATTAATGTATATTTGTCATGCACTCTTAGTGCAATTTTTCTTTTTCATAGCAATTTTTTCCCATCCTTGTTTCGATAAGGGTGGGTTTTGTTTTTTGCACCATTTTTCACTTATCTTTGACCAACGCCCATAGATACTACTCGATGAATAAGATCAAAGATTTTTTTAACTATCCAATCCACTTAGGGGATAATATCGAGTTTACTGCGAAAGCAATCGTTATTTTACTGTTGGTTTTTTTCTTCACCCGTCTTTTTTTAAAGTTGGTGAAAAGAATTATCATTAAAAATCTCTCTGAAAACGCCAAGTATCGATTCGAAAGCATTTTTACATTCTTCAATTACTTTATCTATATCATTGTTATACTGGCAACTTTTGACAATATAGGTGTCAATGTAACCGCCATTTTCGCAGCCTCAGCAGCGCTCCTTGTTGGAGTGGGTCTTGCTTTACAAACCTTTATTCAGGACATTATTTCGGGGATTTTCATCATCGCTGATCAGGCTGTTCACGTTGGAGATATCATAGAGATAGAAGGACAGTCTGGAAAAGTGGAAAGCATTGCCCTGCGAACAACGCGGGTGGTTACTGTAAATAATAAGGTGTTGATTATACCCAACCACAAATTCCTTACCTCTATCTTGTACAATTGGACTGAGAACGGCATCATTACTCGAGAGTTTATTCAAGTAGGGGTTTCCTATGCGAGCGATGTAGAACATGTTCGTGCATTGCTATTACAGGTTGGGAACGATCACCGTGCTGTATTGAACACTCCCAAACCCGTAGTCATGCTGACAGACTTTGGGGATAATGCGGTTATTTTTCGTCTCTATTTTTCTATCAACAACAGTTTTCGTGCAGAAAAAGTTAAAAGTGATGTCCGTTTTTCAATTTGGAAATCGTTTCAAGAAAACAATATAGAGATTCCCTTTCCCCAGCGCCAAGTATGGATCAATCATTCCAAAGAAATTTCCGCCAATGGCTAAACTATTGATTATAGAAGACGAAGAGCCCATCCGTCGGGTGTTGACTAAAATTTTAAAAGAAGAAAATGCTTCTTTTGAAATAACCACGGCCAACAACGGTGCCGAGGGATTGAAATTAATTTTGACAAAAGACTTCGACTTGGTGCTATGCGACATCAAGATGCCTTTGAAAGATGGCCTTGAGGTGTTGCAAGCAGTGAATGCAGAAAATGTAGCGGTGCCGTTTATTATGTTGACAGGGCACGGAAACATACAAACTGCCGTTGAAGCAATGAAATTGGGTGCTTATGACTTTATTCCCAAACCGCCAGACTTAAACCGCTTGTTGATTTCGGTAAGAAATGCCCTTGAAAACAAACAACTAACCGTAGAGAATAAACGGCTCAAAAAACGCGTTGCGAAGAAATACCATATGGTGGGCGATTCAAAAAAGATGAAGGCCATTGTGACAATGATTGATAAAGTTGCCCCAACCATGGCGCGAGTGTTGATCACCGGCCCCAATGGAACGGGAAAAGAATTAGTGGCGCATCAAATTCATCAAAAAAGCGAACGTCAAAAAGCTACTATGGTTGAAGTGAATTGTGCGGCCATTCCGTCTGAATTGATTGAAAGCGAGTTGTTTGGGCATGTCAAAGGGTCGTTTACTTCCGCAGTGAAGGACCGTAAAGGAAAATTTGAAGCCGCACACGGTGGAACTCTTTTCCTCGACGAGATTGGCGATCTTAGTCTAAGTGCACAGGCCAAGGTTCTTCGTGCATTACAAGAAAATAAAATCCAACGGGTAGGCAGTGACAAGGACGTTGAAGTTGATGTGCGTATCCTTGCCGCTACCAACAAAGATTTAAAAGCCGAAATAGCGGCAGGACGTTTTCGAGAAGATCTCTATCATCGTTTAGCAGTCATCTTGATTGAAGTTCCTCCTCTTCGAGAACGGAGTGAAGATATTCCCATGTTGAGCAAGTATTTCGTTGAGCAAATCGCTCGCAAAGACGGTCACGAGGAAAAACAACTAGACACAGCAGCGCTAAAGTTACTTCAAAAGTATCCATGGACAGGGAACATTCGAGAGTTGCGCAACGTCATCGAACGCTTGATGATTTTGGGCGACAACCCAATCACCAAAGAGAATATTGAACAATTTGCATCAAAATAAAACAATGAAAAAACACCTTTTTTTAACTATTATTCTTGTGTCTTCGGCCCTAGCTAACGCACAAAACACTGTATCGGCCACAATACAAGAAATCTATAAAACTGCTTTGGTTGACGGGGAATCTTATGGGTGGCTTGGCCATCTGTCCAATCAAATTGGAGGAAGACTCTCCGGATCACTCAATGCCCAAAGAGCGGTTGAATGGGGACAGGAAGAATTGGAGGCCTTGTCCCTTGATCGGGTTTGGTTACAGCCCGTTATGGTACCCAAATGGATTCGTGGGACTTTTGAATATGCCAATATTGAGACCAGTCCTGGGAATACCATCAATGTTCCCGTATGTGCCCTAGGGGGATCTGTTGCGACACCATTAGCAGGAACAAATGCGCAGGTGGTTGAGGTGAAGAATTTTGAAGAATTGGAGGCATTGGGAAAAGAAGCAGTCGCCGGTAAATTTGTTTTTTTCAACCGTCCCATGCAAGCCGATCTGGTCAATACTTTTGCCGCCTATTCTGGATGTGTAGATCAGCGATACAGTGGAGCAGAACGTGCTGCACGGCTTGGGGCGGTGGGCGTCATTGTGCGGTCAATGAACCTGCGTTTGGACGATTATCCCCACACGGGATCTATGAGCTATGGCGAGCTTCCGCTTCGCGAGCGTATTCCCGCTGCAGCAATCAGTACGAATGGCGCTGAATTGCTGAGTTCGATGTTGGCGTTAAATCCAGATTTGACTTTTTTCTTAAAACAGAATTGTAAAAACATGCCCGATGTGTTGTCCTACAATGTTATCGGCGAAATAAAAGGCTCCACGCATCCTGAAGAAATCATGCTGGTAGGCGGCCACCTCGATTCTTGGGACTTGGGAGATGGTTCGCATGACGATGGTGCAGGTGTTGTTCAGTCCATGGAGGTATTGCGATTGTTTCAAAAAATTGGATACCGCCCCAAAAGAACACTACGCGTTGTCTTGTTTATGAATGAAGAAAATGGACAAAAAGGGGCGATTGAATACAACAATAAAGCCCGTGAAAAAGGAGAAAAACATGTTTTTGCCTTAGAGTCAGATAGCGGCGGTTTTTCACCGCGTGGATTTTCCATTGACACCACCCCCGAAAAACTACTTGCGATCCAACAATGGAAGCCATTGTTTGAACCTTATTTAGTGCACATGTTTATCCAAGGAGGAAGTGGTGCAGATGTTCGTCGACTTAAGACTGATGACAATATCTTGGCTGGGCTTCGTCCAGACCCGCAAAGGTATTTTGACTATCATCACGCGGCCAACGATACTTTCGATGCGATCAATAAACGCGAACTAGAACTGGGTGCAGCGACCATGGCGTCATTGGTTTATCTTGTAGATCATTACGGCCTTTAATTGCGCGTGAAGTTTCTTTCTCCATACACCCGTGAGTTTGGGTATAACCTTCGTTTATCTGGTCCGGTAATTACCGGGTTGCTGGGGCATACTGTCGTCCAATTGGTAGATAATATTATGGTAGGACAGCTGGGTACGGCAGAACTGGCCGCGGTATCTCTTGGAAATAGTTTTGTTTTTATCGCCATGTCTTTGGGCATTGGTTTTTCCACTGCCATTACCCCATTGGTCGCGCAAGCCGATGGTGCGGCCGACCGCACGCGAGTGCAAGCAATTTTCTCTCACGGCATCGTTTTGTGCACTCTCTTAGGGCTTGTTTTATTTGGGGCGGTATTTTTGTCTCGAAAACAAATGTATTTCATGGGCCAGCCTGCTGCCGTGGTAGAATTGGCCTATCCCTATTTAAAGTGGGTAGCCGCCTCACTTATTCCTTTGATCACCTTTCAAGCATTCAAACAATTTTCTGATGGTCTATCGTTGACCCGTCCCGCCATGTACGCTACAGTTTTTTCCAATGGGGTAAATATTTTATTGAATTACGTGCTCATATTTGGCCATTGGGGGTTTCCCGCCATGGGAGTAGAAGGGGCCGCCCTAGGAACGTTTATAGCGCGATCATTGGCCTTATTGTTCATCATTGTTTACATCATTTTTTACCCAAAATTTCAGCAGTATAGCATTAAAACATCTATAGCATCACTCCGCATAGCATTGTTCAAAAAAATTGTTGGCCTTGGTTTTCCCTCTGCATTACAAATGTTTTTTGAAGTTTTGTTTTTCACATTAGCCATTTGGATGTCTGGATTATTGGGGAAAAATGCACAAGCAGCCAATCAGATTGCGCTCAATTTGTCTTCGATGACATTCATGTTTGCGATGGGCTTTGGGGTGGTGGCCATGATTCGGGTGGGTAACCAAATGGGTAAAAAAGCCTATGCAGATTTACGACGTATTGCTTTTTCTTTGTTTTTGCTCATTGCGCTTTTTGATGTTGTGTTTTGTGGGGTCTATTTGACATTTAATCAAGAACTCCCATGGATTTATCTCCAAAATAGCGGTACAGCCACCCCCGCAGACACACAAGAAGTTGTTGCCATTGCCGCTAGTCTATTGCTAGTATCAGGATTTTTTCAAATCACCGATGGGCTTCAGGCAGTTATTTTGGGGGCTTTGCGGGGCATTCAAGATGTCAATGTTCCTACCGGTCTCATTTTTCTGGCCTATATGGTGATTGGCCTACCTATTTCCTACTATTTGGGCCTGCACACGCCCTTGGGCGCAACCGGCATTTGGATCGGACTATTGGCCGGACTGACGACTTCGGCCTTTTTATTATTTTTACGTTTTCAATATCAAACAAAAAAACACTTAACGCCCAAGCATGGAAGTACCTAAATTTTTGATTGCCGATAATTCTACTTTACAAGAATCGATATATGTTCTTCATACGGAATATCCCCGATTTCTTCTCAACGTTGCCAACGATGACATCCTCTGGTTGGAAGAATTTTCTCCAGCCGACCAAGAGGAACTCAACACGGTGACTGAAAAACTGATTGAAGAAGCACTTACCTTTTTTGATCACGAAATAGAAACATTAGAATAGTGATCGACCAATTATTAAACTGGGATATACAATTGTTTTTATGGCTCAACGGGCTAGGGCAGCCGTCCTATGATTTTATCTGGTTGTTATTGAGTGAAAAAGCGACCAACGTGGTGGTCTACTTGATTTTTGTTTTTGCTTATGCCAAACGATATGGCGCGCGCGCCGCTTTTTTTCTTTTTGCTTCTGCGGCTATTTTGGTAGGGATGACAGATCAAATCACCAACATATTCAAATACGGTTTTATGCGTTTACGCCCCTGCCATACCCCAGAATTAGACGGACTAATGCGGCTGGTGAAGGACAGTTGTGGGGGTAAATTCAGTTTTTTCTCTGGGCATTCTTCCAATTCATTTGCGCTGGCTATTTATTTCAGCTTGATGTTTGCGCGCATGAAATGGTTAAAACCTATTTTAATCCTGTTTGCCGGGTGCATTGCTTACAGTCGCGTCTATCTTGGGGTGCACTTTCCGCTGGATATTCTTTGTGGGGCCCTGGCAGGAAGTTTGTTGGGCTATACTTTCTTTAAAACGATCAATAGCTATTTCAAAAAAGTTCTTCCCACCTATTAGTGTTGTTTTTTCAACAACTCGGGGTAGGCTTTTTGAAATTTTCTCAATCGTGGGATCGACACGCGCTGGACGTAAGGATTATCAGGATTTAATCGTTCATAATTTTGATGATACTCCTCAGCGTAGTAGAATTTTTTTAACGGTTTGACCTCGGTCACGATTTCTTTAGTAAAAATCTGTTTTTCGACCAAAAGTGCGATGTACTGTTGGATTTGCTCCCGTTCTTGGTCGTTGGAATAAAAGGCAATCGAGCGGTATTGATTCCCATAGTCGGGTCCTTGTCTATTTGGGGTAGTGGGGTCATGCGAACCAAAAAATACTTGCAGCAAAGTACCAAAGGAAACTACCTTGGGATCATAGAGTACTTCTACCGCTTCGGCATGGCCTGTTTTACCGGTGCCTATTTGTTGATAATTGGGATTTTTTGTTTGACCTCCCGCATAACCAGAGTAGACTTCATCCACCCCCTGGACAGATTCAAAAATCGCTTCAACACACCAAAAACATCCGCCGGCAAAATAGGCTTTTGCGAGTGCTTGTTGTTCTTTCTGTGGAGGTGTCCACACAGCCTTATCATTGTGGTAGGGCGGGGTGCTGGAAATACATGTCTGTAATGCAATGAAGCAAAATAGGGTAAGGAAGCTTTTCATTTTTTTCTTTTTTTTGACTTTTTGGTTTTGTCATTAAACGCATGACAAAGATCGAGCCAAAATACCAAATCTTCTTCTAAGTCATATCCCTCCGGCGGGATAAAAACATAGTCTTTCATGGGTCGCCCAGTAAAGTCCATGGGATAGCATTTTCCTGCATTGATGAGTGCATTGGCTTTTTCAAATCCTACCCTCGCCATCATCAAATCTTCTTCTCTTTTTTTGTCCCAATGAAGGCTGCAAAACATTTTCTCGTTGACCATGAAGACCAATCCGCCCATCATTTCCTTTGTTTGATGAGCGATTTTTTTTGCTGCAATACTTGAGCAATCCGTTCTGCAAGAAACGTGTCGTACGCCATTTATTGGTGATGGTCACAATTCATCATCCAGTGAATACCAAAGCGATCGATGAGTTGTCCGAACGTGGCATTCCAAAATTGTTTTTCGAGCGGCATGGTTATTTTTCCCCCTTGGGACAATTGTTCAAAAGCGTTTTTCATGACCGAAAGATCGGAGTAGTTAATGCTCAGATGAATGTTTTGGTTTTGGCCCAGGGAAATGTCAGGGCTGTCTGCTATCATGGCCAATGTTTTGTTTTCGTGAAGAAGTTCCGCATGCATTACCCAATCTTTTTGTTCGGGTAAGTGGGGCACTGGACTGGTTCCATAGGTTTTGATTTCTCCATGGGAAAGCGACAGGGACGCACAATAGAAGTCGATCGCTTCTCGCGCTTGGCCGTTAAAAATGAAGTAAGGATGAAATAACATAAAATAAAATTTTAGGGTTGGTTACGCTGTGGTCGTTGTTGAAAATTCCCCCCACAGTTGGGACAGCGATGCTTGAGTCTATTTTCAACACAATGTTTACAAAAAGTACATTCATACGAACAGATGTATGCCAACGGACTGTCCAAAGACAAAGGTGTTTTACAATGTTCGCAATGGGATTTCATTTCTAACATCCTCAGGGGGTAATGACTTGTTTTCTAAAGTATTGTTTCCCCACCCATGCGTTGTGGATGTTGTCCCAGGTCGTATAATGCTTAAAATCACCCAATCCCGATGCGGTCACTCCCCAAGTAGCGGCACTGAGCATGAAGTCGTCTTCATTTAGGTTGGGCGGGCGTTGTGCAGTGGCATAATTCACATAACGATAAAGGGTGTGTTGCCCTACCCGTCGTGCCGCCTCTTGTACTATTTTGGCGGAAGTTTGATGATCGGAATGGTCTCCCGGATTGAAGGTAATATCCGTATCGGGTAAGTGAATCTCAAGATCATTCTTCTCTTTCTCTTCTTTGATGATCGCCGCTATTGTTTGTTTTAAATCGGTGATGTTTGAGTATGTCGTCGATGCATCAATGGCCACCAAATTAGCACACTGCTGCGCATAGAAGCAGGCCAAAGATTTGTTTTGGTGAAGCGGAAAGCCACTGCCATCTCCATTGCCATCGGGGAGGCGTAGGAGATACATTCTGATGTTTTGGTACCGGTAAACAACGATTTTGTGTCCGTTGATTGTCGTGGTTTCTTCTTTCATTGTAGGACTTTCTCCGCTAGGGGCATTGTTTTTATTGACCAAAAATCGGAGTGCGCGAAGACTCCCTTCTTCTCGGGCTAAATAATAAGCATTGTTTCCCACCCCATGGCCGGCATCCCCGGCAGTGGTGTGTATAATGACTGTGTTGTCGTCTGTGTTTTTAATGCTTTTGGCCACATTGGGATTCATGAATAATTGCCAATCGTCTTGATGCGCTGCGACAAAAATACGTGTAGTCTGTGCCCAGAAAAGTGAAGGAATGAAAAAGATGAATAACCAAAGCCGCATCATTGAAAGAAATTGAGATCTCTACAATTTACATTAAATTTTCCGACTTCAATTTTTTTTGAAAGGCAAGAATGACCCCATTGGTCCATCCAAAACCGTCTTGTACCGCATATTCGCCCCCTCCACTGAGCAGGTCGGTATCCACGACATTATATTTCTCAAGACATTTCCCGGTACGTTGATACACATCGGTTGTTAGTTTCACCCATCTTTTGGCGATGGTATGAGCGAGCTGGTCATATCCATAGTTTTTTAGCCCAATAAACGTCATCCACTGAAGAGGGGCCCAACCGTTGGGGGCATCCCATTGCTCACCTGTCGTATTGAGCGTTGTGATCACTCCTCCATCTTTGAGGAAGTCGGTAGCAATCTTATTTGCACAAGCTTGGGCCTGATCAGGGCGAGCAATATTGAATGCGAGGGGGTACATCCCCGCTAGTGTTAGCGCTGGTGTGGGGGAAAGGGTATTGATCCATAGGTCATGAAAAAAACCGGTCTTTTCGTTCCAAAACATCTTTCTAAGCAGTTGCTTCCTTTTCTCTGCTTTGTTTTGGTACAAACTTTCTTGTTTGGCCCATCCTTTTTCCGCTGCGCTTTGGGCAAGCGTTTCTTCGAGTTGATAGAGCAAACAATTTAAATCAATGGGAAGTATTTCCCCAGTTTGAATGCTGGTCAGATCTTGCGGGTTTTGGAGCCATCGCGAACTAAAGTCCCATCCTGACGCACATGCAGCCCTTAGGTGGGCAAAGAGATCCGCATCATCACGGCCGGTCGTCTGGGCTAGTTCAATATCGATTTGATGCATTTCTGGCCTCGGATGTTGATGCACATCCCAATAGCGGTTCAATGGTCCATCTGGAGTGTATACCGCTTGTTTTTGTTTGGGTGTGTTCTTGGTGACTTTTGTTTCGTCTTGCATCCAAAAAAGGTATTCTTTTTCCAACACCTCGAAATACTCTCCCAAGACAGTATTTCCTTTTTCTTGGGCCAGTAGTTGCACCATGAGACTAAAAAATGGGGGTTGAGAACGCCCTAAAAAATAACTCCGATTTCCGTTGGGGATATACCCAAATGTTGTGATGAGATGGGCAAAATTTTTCACCATGTTCTCAATCATCTCCACACGCCCACTTTGTTGTAGGCCCAATTGGGTAAAATAACTGTCCCAATAATAAATTTCATTGAATCTACCTCCGGGAACAATATAGGGATAGGGCAATGGTAGCAAGGAACTGCCCACGACCTTGGTGTCTTTCTCGCGAGTCAATACGTCCCAGAGTTGTTCAATGTGCACTTCTATGGGTTGTTCGGTATTGCTCACAAAGGAAGTAGAGCGGGAGGGGGAAGGTTGAAAGTGCTGATTAAAAAAGGTTTCTAAGTTAAAGTCAGCGTTGTTTTTTTCCGTTCGATAAGCCGCCAGTATTTCACTGGGTTTTTTCAATGGAAGTGCGTCTGAAAGCATTTTTCCGTCTTCCCATATTTGACTGGCATGCAAGTCGGTGAACAATTCTTCGTAGATGTGTTCTGGAGAGTGTATTCTAGTCATGATCAACCCTTGGACTGTGTCAGTTTTTTCAGCATCACCAATGCAATCAGTAATGCTCCGATGGGGAGCAGGGTGTAGTAAAAACCTTGCGCGGGGCCAATGTCAGCAAACAAAAAGCCCATGGCCCGAGAACCCAATGTTCCGCCTAAGGCGGAAAACACGATGATTAGCCCCGTCATGGGACTATGGAGTTTGTTGGGGAGTGCTGTCAACACTGCCGAATTCAACAGGGGGTAGATGGGCGAAATAAAAAGCCCAACCAATGGAAAAGCATAGGCGAGTAAAGGAACATCTTTTAACTGCGACGTACCGGCACTTACCACGCCAATGGATACCGTTTTGGGAAGTACAAAAACAATCATGAGAATAGACAATAAAATGCATCCACCAGTAACATAAAACCAAGAATAACGCTGCGCGAGGATTCCTGCGATAAGGCGTCCAATGCCCAGTGAAATGGCAAAAATACTCGCCATCATGATCGAAACATTTTCAGAAAGCGCCAGTACTTCTTTGTTGAAAGTAGGCAGCCATGTCATGATGCCTTGCTCTACCATAACAAAAAGAAAAGCGGCTAAAACAAACACCAAAACAAGTAGCTTGGTGATGAGTCTAAACATTTGTTTGAAATCATCCCACAGGTCAGTCCCTGGGATTTGATCCCCTTCATTGAAGGCTACTTTTCTCAATAAAAAAATGGAAAGCAAAGCGAGCCCCGCCAATACCCAGTAGACCCGTAACCAAGCGTCAGGTTGTCCCTCGGTATTGAAAAATGGGAAAAGAAAATAGGCCAAAGCAATGCCGAACATGAATACCCCTTCAATGCTACTCATTAAACTGCTATGTTCATTATCGTTGTTGGTCACTAGACCAATGGAGGCATATACCGAAACTTTGATCAACGCAAAAGCGGCACCGACGCAGCCGAACAAAACCTTGGCCGCAAAAAATGAATTCCCAAGGGCCATGTAAATACACGCAAAACAAACCAGAGCCAAGGCTGCGAGCATGACGCGTTTGTATCCAATCCGTGGTAAAAACGAAGCAACCATAAACGAAACAATCGCAATGGGTAAATCTTTATAAGCTTCTAAAACACTGGCCTCGACTTCTCCGACGCCATATCGATGAATCGATTTTAGTATAACAATACCGACACTGTTGAGCAGGATAGCAAAGACAAAATAGTTGACGTAGAGCGAAAGTTTAATTCCAACGGTTTTCATACATGGGTTTTCTTTGTTCCTAAAGTAAATGTTTTTCAAGAAAAAGAGCGACTCCGTCATTGATATTTGACTCCGTTTGATAGGAAGCAAGGTTCAAAATTTCCTTTTTGGCATTGGCAACGGCAACTCCCCAACCGCTTTTTTCAAGTAAAGTCGCATCGTTGTAATTGTCGCCAAAGGCGACCACATTCGCTAACCCAATGGTTGGATACTTTTTTTGCAGCAACAATTCAAGTGCTGAAGCTTTGTCTTGCATTTTGTGGCTCACTTCTATATAGGTGTCTTTTGAGCGATATGCATGAACGTCTTGGGCAAAATTTTCGCTCAGGAAAGCATACATGCGTTCAATGTCAATGGCCTCCCCCATACACATTACTTTATGGGCAGATATTTTGCGTTTTCTCCAATCCTCAAGGGTCGCAGATAATGGTCGGATAGCTGGAATTACTTTGGTGTTGTGCGCTTCTCGTTTGGCCCAATAGTCTTGTCTAGGCACCCACCATTCATCGTTGTAATAAAGGCTTAAATGGATTTTGTTTTGTTGTTTTTCGACAAAATCCACCATGGCAGCCAAGACGTCTAAAGGTATTTCTTGACTCCAGATGGTCTCGTTTTCTGTGCGCACCAAACTTCCGTTGTAGGCAATCAGGGGATGATTTTCAATTCCCAATGCTTGTTGCAATAAGCGTAAAGACTTCGGCATACGGGAGGAGATCAGTACGATGGGAAATTTTGTGCTGAGTTGTTGAAAAACAGCGCTTGTTTTTTTGGAGAGCTCACGGTCTTTGTCAAGCAGTGTTCCGTCAATATCGGAACAAATAAGTTGAATGGATGGATTAGACATGTTCGATGAATTTTATCCAATCATGCACAAATCCTTTCCAAGTATATTTCTCCCTGGTGGTTTGATATTGTTGGATACACAGTTGCTGTATTCTAGGCGTACAAATTTCTCGAATGCCTTTGGAAATGGAATCAACATCAGGGGAAACAATGATGCCCGTGCGGTCTTTTTCGACACTCGATGCCATCCCAGGATGGTGGGTCACCAAAAGAGGAGTTTCAAAGTGATAGGCCATGGCCAACACTCCACTTTGCGTTGCTGTTTTGTAGGGAAGGACCACAGCATCTGCTGCAGAGAAGTAGATCCTTGCCTTTTCATGTGTTACAAATTGAAGATCCAATGCTACGTTATCTTGTAATTTTAAGCGTTCAATGATGGACGAATACTTGTCAAAGTTTTCATAGGGCTCCCCAACAATCCAGAGGGTTTTATCCCGATGATCGGCCATGGCCTTGATCAATAAATCGAGTCCTTTGTAGGCTCTGATGAGTCCAAAAAATAAGAGATTTTTTTTGTTCGATTTTGCTTTGATCCGTTGAAGCGCTTCATTTTTGGGAAGCGCTTTGGGCATGCTTTTGGGCAAGGGATGCGGATGCGACCACACCGGTTTGTTTTTGGCAATGGATAAAATTTCTTGCTTCACTGCGTCAGAGAAACAACAAAAGGCATCCATTTGATGCGCAAAGCGTTTTAGTAAAAATCGATCCCAAGGTTTTGGTTCATGCGGTGTCCAGTTGTCTACTAGTGCAATTTTTTTAGTCCCAGAGGGCAAGCATTTTGCTAGGGCATTCCAGCATGGAATGAGAAAAGGCGTCCATAGACGAAAAACGGCAACAGAAGGTTCTATGTTTGAAAGTTCTCGAGCAACTTCCCGCCATTGGAGGGGATTATACGCATGGATTTTTTGCTGAATGATATCAGAAGTGGTCGTTTGGTTTTGATCCAGCTGCGATTGCCCGGGAAAAAGAAAATTGGGATATAAATGGTTAAAAGTCCACAATTGGATAGCACGCTTCTCTTCGACAAGGGTTTGTCCAAAATACATTTGTGTTTCTGCAATACCTCCACGGTAGGGTGGTGCTGGACCAAGAAGAACAATATCCGTTTTTTCGGGTCTCATTTAGGCCAAAATTTTAACGCGATCGGGTCGAGTAGGGGCCACCCAAAGCGTCAAAACGAAACCGATTACCCCGTAGGCCAGTACGGTTAGTGCAAAGGTGTAATTTTCTAAAAACACTCCATTTTGATAGGCCCAGAAAAGGAAGAGAAGACTGCAGCTGTGGCGAAATATTTCGAAGTTTAATGCCCATCGAAAACCATCCATTATTGCAGTATAACCAAAAATTCCAAACAAAATAAAGCCAGCAAATACCATTTGTTGAGCTGTGTCTAGGTCGCTAATGGTGGCGAGAAAATACAACATGAAATAGTTCATTGCCACAAAATGAAAACCTGCAAAAACCTTGAGCGGTAGGGCATAGTTTGGGGCATATTTTTTTTGCGAAAAAACATCGGTTACGGATGAACGGGGATATTTTTGAGCGACATCTGCAGGACGCCAACCGGTGGGTTTCCACCAAAGGAGCAATTTATCTTTCCATTTTTTTGTGTGCCAGGCATCGGTGATTAACCCCCAGAGATGTTGAAAATTGATCAAAAGTGGGTTCCAACTTTGCACCGGTTTGATCGTGCCATAGACACAAGGAACGTCATCCATTTCTTCTTGAAAGGTGCCGAACATTCTATCCCATACACAAAAAATTGCCGATAAATTTTTATCGACATATTCGGGATTGATCGCGTGATGCACACGGTGTTGTGAGGGCGTGACCAAAACATATTCCAACCACCCTAATTTCCCAATATGTTGGGTGTGGTACCAAAATTGACCAAAGAGATGTAGCGGTGCCAATACAATAATGACTTGATGTGGGACACCCAACAGCGCTGCAGGAATGAGGAATAGGGCGCCAAATTCGATCAAGTTAGAAATGCTTTGCCGAAGCGCACAAGCCAGATTGAACTCCTCGCTACTGTGATGAATGATGTGATAGTTCCAAAAAATATTGATGGAGTGGTTGAGTCGGTGGCCCCAGTAGCTCGCAAAGTCAATACAGATGAATGAAATGACATAAACCACAATTCCATCAGAGAGTTCCATCAGGTGCAGGTGCTCAAAAATAAAAGGATAGCTAATCAGCGCTAAGCCAATACCCAACACATCTTTCAACAAGTTGGTTATTCCAGAGCTCAAGCTCGAGAGCGTATCCATGAAGGAATAGGTTTGTTTTTTTTTCCAAAATCCATAAATGATTTCCAGCATCATCAAACCCAAGAATCCTGGTATTGCGATGAGCAAAATGTTGGCATAAGTTTCCACAGCACTTATTTTGAAAAAAAAGGTACGAATTATTTTTTTCCGATCAAGACCCAATCTCCACCTTTCAACAAGGGTTCGGCTTGTTTGAACTTTACCGTTTTGGATTCCCCATTGACTTTGTGCTTGATTTCAACCCTGTCATTGCGACCAATTTTTGGGAGTTCTCTGGTGATTGTTTCCACCGTTGCTCTTGATGCTCGACTGGCCCCTGCTCCGATTTCGCGTTGTTTGGCCGCCATCTCTTCGGTGTTTAAGACGTCGTCTTTAGAGGTCTTTAAGGCCTCTTTTCTTCGCGGTTTTTTGGCTTCTTGAATAGAATTTTCTTGGGCAGGAATACTCCCTTTGAGCAAGAAGGAAATGACTTCTCTATTGAGGTTTTCCATCATAACTTTGAAAAGTTCAAATGCCTCGAATTTATAAATCAGTAGCGGATCTTTTTGTTCGTGTACGGCCAATTGAACCGATTGCTTTAACTCGTCCATTTTTCTTAAATGGTTTTTCCAAGCCTCGTCAATCAGGGCAAGTGTGATGTTGCGCTCAAAGTCTTCAATCAATTGTTTTCCTTGCGATTGATATGCTTTTTCAAGGTGGGTAACCACATTCAAGGTTTTGTTGCCGTCGGTAAAAGGAACAACGATTTTTTCAAACTTGTTGCCTGGGCGCTCAAATACATTTTTAATGACTGGGAAAGTCAATGTGGCATTGATTTCTCCTTTTTGACGGTAGTAGTCAAAAGTGGTTTGGTAAAGCTGATCGATCAGATCGGCTTCGGTCATAGCTTCAAATTTATCGCGCTGAACGGGAGAGGTAATGGAGAATGTGCTGATGATTTCAAATTCAAAGTTTTTGAAATCGTTTGTTGCTTTATTATTGAGTACAATGGTTTCGCAGGTTTCAAAGAGCATATTGGCAATATCCACTTTGAGGCGATCCCCTTGCAGAGCGTGCATCCGTCTTTTGTAAATTACCTCGCGTTGCGCATTCATCACGTCGTCGTATTCCAACAGACGTTTTCGAATTCCAAAGTTGTTTTCTTCTACTTTTTTTTGGGCGCGTTCTATGGACTTGGTCATCATGGAATGCTGAATGACTTCGCCTTCTTCCAAGCCCATTCTATCCATTACCTTGGCAACGCGTTCGGAGCCAAAAAGGCGCATGAGGTTGTCTTCCAGTGATACGAAAAACTGAGAACTCCCTGGGTCTCCTTGTCGACCCGATCGCCCTCTCAATTGTCGGTCGACTCGTCGGGAGTCGTGGCGTTCTGTCCCAATAATGGCTAATCCACCCGCTGCTTTTACTTGGTCTGACAGTTTAATGTCTGTTCCACGTCCGGCCATATTGGTGGCAATGGTGACCACACCCGCATTTCCTGCTTCTGCAACTATGTCTGCTTCTTTTTTGTGCAGCTTCGCATTGAGGACGTTGTGTTTCACTTTTCGAATGTTGAGCATTTTACTCAATAATTCAGAAATCTCTACGGAAGTAGTTCCAATCAACACCGGTCGACCCGCTTGGGAGAGTTGTGTGACCTCTTCAATAACCGCGTTGTATTTTTCTCTTTTGGTTTTATAGATCAAGTCTTCCTCGTCCTTTCGGGCAATGGGTCGATTGGTGGGTATTTCAACCACATCGAGTTCATAGATTTCCCAAAACTCTCCCGCTTCTGTAATGGCTGTCCCTGTCATCCCAGAAAGCTTGTGGTACATACGGAAATAGTTTTGCAAAGTCACCGTCGCAAAGGTTTGTGTAGCGGCTTCGATCTTTACATTTTCTTTGGCTTCAATGGCTTGGTGTAAACCGTCCGAATAACGACGCCCTTCCATGATCCGCCCCGTTTGCTCGTCTACGATCATGACTTTGTTGTCCATAACAACATATTCTGTATCCTTTTCAAAAAGCGCATAGGCTTTGAAAAGTTGATTCATGGTATGGATGCGTTCACTTTTGACGTTGAAATCTTTGAGAAGGATTTCTTTTTTGGCGGCTTCTACTTCGGGTTTCAGCGCCTCATTTTCAATTTTTGCTAGGGCTGTTC
Source organism: Candidatus Arcticimaribacter sp. (assembly GCA_011526265.1). Lineage (GTDB taxonomy): Bacteria > Bacteroidota > Bacteroidia > Flavobacteriales > Flavobacteriaceae > Arcticimaribacter. Next base: position 16,266 of record WTJN01000009.1, read on the forward strand.
CAATGTCTGGAAGAACAAAAAAGTCTTTGTCTTGAACACTGGCCGAGAGGGTCTCTACCCCTTTATCGGTTAATTCAACGGCATTGTTTTTCTCATCAATGGTAAAGTACAATTCGGCATCAATGACATGCATTTCACGATTGTTATCCTGCATGTAAAAGTTTTCCGTTTTTTGAAGTAGTTGCTTTATACCCTCCTCGCTAAGAAATTTAATGAGCGCTTTGTTTTTGGGCAAACCTCGATGAACGCGATACAATAATTTTCCTCCTTCATCGGTGTCCCCTTCTGCAATTTTCTTTTTGGCTCCGGCCAACACAGTGGTCAGGGTACTGCGTTGTTTGGTATACAGTTCGGAGACCTTTGGTTTCAACTGGTCAAACTCATGACGGTCTCCTTCTGGTATGGGTCCTGAAATGATGAGGGGCGTTCGCGCGTCGTCTACCAAAACAGAGTCAACTTCGTCAACAATGGCGTAGTGATGTTTGCGTTGCACCAAATCCTCTGGGGTATGCGACATGTTGTCCCGCAAATAGTCGAAACCAAATTCATTGTTTGTTCCATAGGTGATGTCAGCGAGATAGGCGTTTCTTCTGGCTGCAGAGTTGGGTTGATGCAGATCAATACAATCGACCCGTAGCCCATGAAATTCGAAAATGGGTGCCATCCATGCGCTGTCGCGCTTGGCCAAATAATCATTCACCGTGACCAAATGAACTCCCTTTCCTGTCAAGGCATTTAAGTATACTGGGAGGGTGGCTACAAGGGTTTTTCCTTCCCCCGTTTGCATTTCAGCAATTTTTCCTTGGTGCATGGCAATGCCTCCTATTAACTGCACGTCGTAGTGGATCATGTCCCATGTGATGGATTTGCCTGCGGCGTCCCAGCTGTTGTGCCAAACCGCTTCATCGTTGTTTAAAACGACATACGCGTGGTTTTGGGCAAGCTCACGGTCAAAAGCATTGGCCGTTACAGCCAATGTTTCATTATTGGCAAAACGTCTCGCTGTTTCTTTGACAACAGCAAAAGCAGCCGGCAAGATATCATTCAATGTGCTTTCAACTTTTTCAAGCGCTTCTTTTTCGAGTCGATCGATGGTGTTGTAGTGAGACTCCCGAACATCAATATCGGTTTCTTGATCAATTTTGGTTTTTAACGCATCAATTTCTTGATCAATGGCTTGGCGGGTTGATTTGATCTGTTCTTTAAATTCAATGGTCTTACCACGAAGTTCATCATTGGATAACGCGATAAAATCATCTTGAAAAGATTTGATTTTTTCGACCAATGGTAAGATGGTTTTAAGGTCTTTTTTGGACTTATCGCCAACAAATATTTTGAGGAGGTTGTTTACAAAACTCATAGGAATCTACACGCATTAAAGCGTAAATGTAGTTAAAAAAAAAAGTCTCTCAATGAGACTTTTATGGTTTACTAATCAATATTCATCTTCGTTCCAGAGATAGTCTTCGTCTGAGGGAAAATCGGGCCAGATTTCTTCAATTGATTCGTAGACATCTCCTTCATCCTCCATCGATTGAAGGTTTTCGACCACTTCGAGTGGAGCCCCTGTGCGGATTGAAAAATCGATGAGTTCGTCTTTTGTAGCCGGCCAAGGCGCATCACTCAGGTAGGAAGCAAGTTCTAAAGTCCAGTACATGTTTTTTTTTGCAAAAATAAATCTTTACCCCAACTGTGCAAGTATTTCTCTTACTTTCCTTGCGGGTTCCATTTTATTTCCTGAACCTCAAGATCTTGGGTTAATTTTCTTGAAAGGGTAAATAAATAATCGGACAATCGATTGATGTAAAAAATGATTTCATCATCGATGGGAATGTGCTCATTGAGTTCGGTAATGTAGCGTTCTGCTCTTCGGCAAACAGATCGTGCGAGATGCGTATATGAAATAGCAGTATGCCCTCCTGGTAAAACAAAGTTTTTTAAAGGCGGTAGTGCTAGCGTCATTTGATCAATTTCTTTTTCAAGATAAACGACACTGTCCGCATCAATTTTTGGAATGGGAAGTTCCGCTTTGTCATTGGCAAGTTGCGCACCTATGGTCAACAAATCACGCTGAATACCTATGATTTCTTCATTATAGCTTTGTGCTGTGTCTCGAATGATTCCCATCCAACTGTTGAGCTCGTCGATGGTGCCGTAAGCTTGAATGCGGAGGTTGTGTTTGGGGACTCTCTTACCAGAGAAAAGACTGGTTGTTCCGTCGTCTCCAGTGCGGGTATAAACTTTGTTGTCAGGCATTTCTTTCTTTTTTTCTCGCTTCATATCTCTTTCTAAACCCCTGTTGTTTTTTCTGTGGTGGTAAAAAAAAGTATGTTCTTAGCAGCACAAAACCGATCACAAGACCAAAAACAATGAACAAGGAATCTTTCATTGATTAAAATTACTAAAATCAACTTGTCTAGCAGCTATGGATCAATTGGTCTTTTTTATTTTTTTTGTCCTCTGATTCCCAACAACAATAAAATGAATGTAAAAAAGCCTGCCCATCGCGGTATATAATCCCCGAAAGTGGCATAGAAAGTAATTTCATCCCTAAGCTCAACGGAGTGCATGAGCGCCCCTGAAGTAAGGTAGGGTAATGATTTTTCGATTTCACCTTTGGCGTTTATAAATGCGGAGATTCCTGTGTTGGCAGAACGAGCAATGGCCCGTCGGTTTTCGATGGCTCGAAGTTTAGCGTATGCCAGTAGTTGGCGATGCCCCTCTGTATTTCCCCACCAAGCATCATTGGTGATGATGCTTAGAAATTGGGCGCCATTACGCACAAACCCTGTAGTAAACTCTCCGTAGATGGATTCGTAACAAACCATTGGGGCTGTTTGCTGATTTTTCTTATTGTGAAAAACCGTTCTGTTTTTTTGGATTCCTCGTGTTGCAATCGTTCCTCCGAAATCGAGCAAAAATCGTCCAACAAGCGGTTCAAGTGCTTGCTTGTAGGGCATGAATTCTACCCCAGGGACTAACTTAGATTTGTGATAAAACTGGTCGGCTTGATCATGCTGGGTCTGCATTGCACTGTTGAAGACGTCAAACCATCGACCATCTCTTGCGCGATTGGCTGTAGGGGTTGGTTTTTTGTCTTGGCGAGGATAGATTTTATAGGCTTGAACACCATTGAGAAAAGCGGTCTGTGGGTGGGATTGAGCGTATTCGACCAGCGACCGATATAAAGCATCATTGAAATAGCCGTTTAGATTTAATCCCAAGCCCTCGTCAAAATATCCTTCGGGACTGAGTACAAAATCAGGGTTTTGTTGCATGTAGTTGTCGCTCAATCCTTTTGCTCGTTCTAGAAGTTCAACATTGGTAGAGGTGTACTTTTGATCATAGGGGTCGATGTTGGGCTGTAAAACAACCACTTTGGTAAATGCATTACTCGCAGAAACGCGCAAGTAGATGGCCAATGATAGCGCAATGGGAAGGGCAATACATAAGAGAATCCTCACCCCCATAAATCGTGAAACTGTTTTGTCTTTTGCCGCCAGAATGAAGTGGTGAATCAAAAGATTGATGACCAGTATCCAGAGACTACCTCCAAAGACCCCCGTGTATTCATACCATTGCACCCAGTGGGGTGTTTCTGCAAATACATTTCCAAGGGTTAACCAAGGCCAACTCAGCTCCCATTCAAGATTGATTTTTTCATAACTCAGCCAACTCACCACCCAGAATAAATAGGTGGCGCGTGCGGTGTTTCGCACAAACATCCATCGGAATAATACCATGAGAAGGGCATAGGCGTTGGTATTAAAAATCATGGCAATGCTTCCACCCAGTACAGAGGCATTAAATAGCCAATAAGTGCTGATCATGTTCCAAACAAAAAAAGCCCAAAAACTCAATAAATAGACTTTTAACCCCTTCTTTTTTGTTGTGCTTTGGTGAATATCAACAACCACATAAAGTAAGGGGGCTAAAGCGAAAAATATCAAAAAAGACCACCCATAAGTGGGCCACGAAAGTCCCAGTAAAAGCCCGGAAAGGGTAGCGAGGAGAATGTATTTTTTCACTGTCATGAATGCTTTAGCGTAACAAAGAAAACAAAACTTAGGAGTTTGTTAAATCTGAGGCCCTAGAAAATTATTATTTTGTTTTATTTTGCGTTCATGGTCCGAAAATCGATTCCTCATTTGTTTACCCTCTCCAATCTTTTCTGTGGTTGTTTGGCGGTGTATGCCGCTTTTTTACATCAATTCAACGCGTCCTTGGCTTTTGTGTGTCTGGGTGTTTTTTTTGACTTTTTTGATGGTTTTTTAGCGCGTAAACTCGGTGTAGAAAGTGCCCTTGGGGTTCAACTAGATTCCATGGCAGATTTGGTGACCAGTGGATTGGCTCCAGGGATGATTATGCATCAATTATTTTTGCTCTCAGGGGTAAAAACAATTGATGTTACGTTGCATTTACTGGACGGTCTTCCATTGGTTTTTTCTCTTGCTCCATTGGCTTGGGCAGCTTTTTTGATTCCCTTGGGAGCAGCAGTTCGATTGGCAAAATTTAATTTACTCACAGAATCCCTTCCCTATTTCAAGGGGCTACCTGCCCCTGCGTGTGCATTATTGATAATGGGTTTACCACTCCTGTTTTTCCATCCAAATTTGACTTATTTTCAACCCTATTTACTGCAGCCATTTACACTGATCGTATTCTGTGTTATTGCTGTTTTTCTAATGAATGTCCATTGGAGGATGTTTAACTTTAAGGGCAAGGGAGAGAAAAGTGCTTTGTTATTTCCGGCAATATTATTGTTGAATGCTGCCGTTCTTATTTTCTTTTTTGGTGTTGCCGCACTTTCAGCAATTATTCTGTGCTATTTGTTTTTAAGCTGGATAAAGAATCTGCTTAAAATGTAATTTTTTTCCTGCGCAGCTCAAAATTTTGACCCAAGTATACTTTTCTTACCATTTGATCTTGCGCTAGTTCTTCGGGGGTGCCAGCTTTAAGAATTTTCCCCTCAAACATTAGATAGGTTTTGTCGGTTATAGCAAGGGTTTCTTGCACGTTGTGATCCGTGATCAAAATTCCTATATTCTTATTTTTTAAATGGGCAACAATGCGTTGAATATCTTCTACAGCGACTGGATCAACGCCGGCAAACGGTTCATCGAGCAGGACAAATTTTGGGTCAGTCGCCAACGCACGAGCGATCTCAGTTCTTCTTCGCTCCCCTCCAGAGAGTAAGTCTCCTCGGTTTTTACGAATATGATTAAGACCAAATTCCTCCAACAGGGCTTCCATTTTGTCTCTCTGTTGTTTTGGTGTCAGTTGGGTTAGTTGAAGCACACTGAGAATATTGTCCTCAACACTCATTTTCCTGAATACGGATGCTTCTTGTGCCAAATAGCCAATACCGTTTTGCGCTCTTTGGTACATAGGGTATTCGGTTATTTCTTTTTCTTCCAAAAATATTTGTCCTCCATTGGGTTTTACCAGCCCAACAATCATGTAAAAAGAAGTGGTTTTACCCGCCCCATTAGGGCCCAACAGACCTACAATTTCACCTTGATTTACTTCTAATGAGATACCGTTGACGACTTTGCGACCGCGGTATGATTTTTCGATGGAAGAGGCGCGTAACTGCATACTTTATTTTTTATTTTCTAATGCGTCCCAATATTCAAAAGCTCTTCTAAGATGGGGAATCACGATGGTTCCTCCCACCAATGTCGAGATTTCTAGACTTTCCACAACGGCTGCTTTCGACACCTTGTTTTTGTAACACTGTTCTAAGTGGTACCGGATACAATCATCACACCGCAAAACGGTTGAAGCAACAAGTCCCATCAATTCTTTGGTGGCAACATCGAGTGTTCCAGCACTGTACGTATTGGTGTCGAGATTAAAAATCCTTTTGATGATTTTAGAGTTTTCATCCAGAATTTTTTCGTTCATTTTCGAACGATAGGCGTTAAATTCTTCAACGAGTTGGCTCATGTTGTTGACGTTTATAGACAATTTTTGAGATAAAAATACTGACTTCGTAGAGAATAAGTATGGGTATGGTTACAATGATTTGACTGGCAATGTCTGGTGGGGTAATGATAGCCGAAATGCTTAGGACAATGACAATGGCATATTTTCGGTTATTTTTTAAAAAATCTGGGGTGACCAATCCAATTTTGGTAAAAAAGTACATCAGAATAGGCAATTCAAAGATGAAGCCCGATGAAAGCGTCGCCGCACGCAGAAGACTGATATAACTGTCCAAATCAAAATCATTGAACACTTGATCGCTGACTTGATAGGTTCCCAAGAAATTTATTGATAGTGGTGTAACAATATAGTACCCAAACAAAACGCCTAGAAAAAAGAGAATGGAGGCGATAATGATAAATCCACGCGCGTTGCGGCGTTCGTTTTTTAGTAATCCTGGGCGTATAAATTTCCAAAATTCGTATAACACATAGGGAAAACCAAGAATAAATCCGGCCGTAATTGAGGTCCAAAGGTGAGCCGAGAATTGACCCGATACGGCTCGACTTTGTATGCGAAATGGTAATTCTTTGATGCAAAGACTGTCGCCATTGCCTGTCATGTGAGAGAACTTGCAAAACAGTTCATAGGTAAGAAAATCAACACGTTTAGGACCAAAGATGAGGGTGTTGAAAATAAAATCTTTCGCAATGAATGCACCCGTTCCTAGAATGACAACCGCAAGTGTTGCACGGATGAGGTGCCACCGCAATTCTTCTAAATGCTCGAGAAAGGACATGTCTTGAGGTTCACTCATCGATTTATCTCCATTGAATCAAAATGACCATTAACTCTAAAAGCCTTCAAATTGGTTTGCCTTTGGGTTAATTGATTTCTAAGTTGTATATTTAGGTGACAAATTTAGTTTTTTTGGAACAAAGGTTCCACTCCCCATGGATTTAAACATTCATTTAAAAAAGTTTTTTGGTTTCTCTGCTTTCAAAGGGATGCAGGAGGAAGTCATCAATAGTATCATCCACCGAAACAATACGTTTGTAATCATGCCAACAGGTGGAGGGAAATCTCTTTGTTATCAACTTCCGGCACTGATGAGTGAAGGCACAGCCATTGTGGTTTCTCCATTGATTGCCCTAATGAAAAATCAAGTTGACGCGATTCGGGGCATTTCGCAAGACGAAGGTATCGCGCACGTTTTAAACTCCTCGTTGACAAAAACAGCAACCGCACAAGTCAAACGGGATATTCAGGAAGGCATTACCAAACTGTTGTTTGTTGCCCCCGAATCCCTGGCCAAAGAAGACACATTACAGTTTCTAAAGCAAGCCAAGATATCTTTTTTAGCCGTGGACGAGGCGCATTGTATTTCTGAATGGGGGCACGACTTTCGTCCTGATTACAGAAATCTTCGCTATATGCTGGAACAAATCGATCAAGATTTGCCTGTCATTGCCCTTACGGCCACTGCTACCCCCAAGGTGCAGGAAGACATCATGAAAAACCTACAAATCTCAGACGCGAAAGTTTTCAAAGATTCGTTCAACCGTCCCAACCTATATTATGAGGTACTGCCAAAAACCGATCAGGTAGAAGTTGACATTATCAAGTTTATCAAGTCTAGAGCGGGGCAATCGGGGATAGTTTATTGTTTGTCGCGAAAAAAAGTCGAGGAGTTGGCTCAGGCACTACAAGTCAATGAAATTAACGCCTTGCCCTATCATGCAGGCTTGGATGCCAAAACACGAGCGGCCAATCAAGATGCATTTCTGAAAGAATCTTGCGATGTTGTGGTGGCCACCATTGCTTTTGGAATGGGAATTGACAAGCCTGATGTGCGCTTTGTCATCCACCATGATATCCCAAAAAGTATTGAAAGTTATTATCAAGAGACAGGACGCGCTGGTCGAGATGGGGGAGAAGGCCATTGTTTGGCCTACTACGCCTATAAAGACATTGAGAAATTAGAGAAGTTCATGTCGGGGAAGCCGGTAGCAGAACAAGAGATTGGCTTGGCCCTTTTGAACGAAATGGTGGCCTATGCGGAAACCTCAGTCTCACGGCGTAAATTTATATTGCATTACTTTGGCGAGGACTTTGACGAGAAAAATGATCCGCACAAAATGGATGATAATGTGCGGTTCCCTAAATCAAAAACTGAAGCACAACAACAAGTGAAACTTTTACTCGAAGTGATCTTAGAGACCCGCGAGCAGCTCAAGTCCAAAGAAATTGTAAAGACGTTGGTGGGCAAACCCAATGCTATTCTAAACAGTCATAATGTCCCATCGCTTGAAGTCTATGGTTCGGGGCAAGATCGTTCTGAAGGTTTTTGGATGGCGTTGATTCGTCAAATCAATCTTGCAGGTTTGATAAAGAAAGACATCGAAACCTATGGTGTTTTGCATGTCACCTCCGCCGGACAGCAGTTTTTGGCGTCGCCGATCTCTTTTTTGATGACGGAAGATCATTCCTATAAAGAAGGCCCAAAGCCGCAGGCTTTTTCTCCCAAAGAATCAGTCAATGATAAAGCCCTCAAAACGCTTTTGGTACAATTGCGGAAAAAGGTTGCCGATCGAAACGAGGTGCCTCCCTACACTGTTTTTCAGGAAAACTCATTGAACGACATGACCATTAAATACCCTACGAGTATTGAGGAACTGGTGAACATTCACGGCGTTGGGGAAGGTAAGGCCAAAAAGTATGGACGTGAATTCCTGACCTTGATCGAAAATTATGTCAAGGAAAACAACATTACTCGCCCAGAGGACCTGATCGTTAAAAGCACAGGGGCCAACTCGGCGCTTAAGTTGTACATGATTCAAAGTGTCGATCGGAAGCTCCCTTTGGATGACATCGCTGCGGCCAAAGGCATGGACATGCATGCCTTTATCCATGAAATGGAAACCATAGTCTTTGCCGGTACAAAATTAGACATTAGTTATTGGATCGACGAAATCTTGGATGAGGACCAACAGGAAGATTTGCACGAATATTTTATGGAATCGGAAACCGATGAGGTCGCTGAAGCCATTGCTGAATTCGAGGGTGAATATGAGGAAGAAGAAATTCGACTTTTTCGGATTAAGTTTATCAATGATGTGGCCAATTAGGTCATCCCAACTATTCTTGCAAAACCGTTGATTCAATATTTTTTTTATTGAAAATTTCGCCCGTAGTTTGCAAAAAAAAAATATGGACGCAGGTCTTTACGCTCGATTTGATACCTCTAAAGGACAAATTTTAATTGCACTTACATTCAAACAAACCCCAGGAACTGTAGGTAACTTTGTCGCTCTTGCCGAAGGAAACCAACCCAACGATGAAAAGCCCCAAGGGACCCCCTACTACGATGGATTAAAATTCCACCGTGTAATTCCAGATTTTATGATTCAAGGAGGTTGCCCGCAAGGTTCGGGTATGGGTGGACCTGGTTATCAATTTGCTGATGAATTTGTCGACGCCCTGAAGCATGACAAGCCCGGCATACTTTCTATGGCCAATGCTGGTCCTGGAACCAATGGAAGTCAATTCTTTATTACTCATGGGCCCACTCCATGGTTGGACGGAAAGCATACCGTTTTTGGTGCAGTGGTCGAGGGCCAAGAAGTGGTCGACGCAATTGCCCAAAACGATATCATCAATAGTGTTCGCATCGAACGTGTTGGGAAGGAAGCAGAAGCCTTTGACGGTGTAGCAGCTTTCAATAGTTTCGAAGCTGAGCGGTTAGAAAAGATCGCTGCAGAACGCCTTGCTCAAGCAGAAGCACTCAAAGAAATCACTCAAGGTTTTGACGTTACAGAGAGCGGTTTGTACTATAGAATCGACGTCAATGGCGTGGGCGAGACTCCTCAAAAAGGGGCAACAGTTAGTGTTCATTATAAAGGGGAGCTTTTAGATGGAACTGTTTTTGATTCTTCCTATAAGCGCAATTCTCCCATTGAGTTTTCATTGGGTGTTGGACAAGTGATTCCTGGATGGGACGAGGGGATTGCTCTCTTGAACAAAGGAGCGAAAGCAACGCTCATCATTCCCTCTGACTTAGCGTATGGAGCAGCAGGAGCTGGTGGGGTTATTCCTCCCAATGCTACTCTAAAGTTTACCGTAGAGCTGGTTGATTTTAGCTAGGAAATCCATCTTCAGTTTTCCATTTGATGTTGCATCCCATGCTGGGGTATTGTACAGGGGTTGAACGGTTGGCCAACAAATCGTTGATTGCTTCTTGAAGATCTTCTCCTGTAATTGCAATATCATTTCCCGGTCTAGCTTGATCATAGCGCCCGCGATAGACCAATGCATTATCCTTGTTCAATAGATAGAAGTCAGGAGTGCAAGCTGCATCCATCATTTTGGCAACGCTTTGATCTGCATCCAGGAAATAGGGAAAGTCAAAGTGTTTATCAGTTGCGAGATTTTTCATTTTTTCTGGGCCGTCGGCAGGATATTTTTCTACATCATTACTCGAGATAGCAACGGTTTTGATGCCTTTCAAGGCATTTGCTTTGGTGAACTTTACCAAGTGATCCATCAAATAAACGACATAAGGACAATGATTACACATGAAAATAATGAGGGTGCCTTCGTTCCCTTTGTAGTCTTCCCAGTTTTCTGTCTTCCCAGAAATGGTGTTTAAAAGTGCAAAGTTGGAAATTGTGGTTCCAAGGGGGAGCATGTTGGATGGAGTTAACGCCATGTTTTTGTTTTGAATTTAAATTTATGTAATTAGATGTAATAATTATAGAATCAATATGAAAACAATGCAAGACTGGCTGGATGCCTATGCCGTAAGCCATCAAAACAAAACCAACAAAGCCATTCATTTTATATGTGTTCCGCTCATCGTTTTTTCGGTAGTCGGGTTATTCATGTCTATCCCCAACGAAATGTTGAAGTCCCTCACGGGAATATCTTCTGATGGGATTGCGAATTGGGCAGTAGTGACATTGATCCCAATCATGTTTTTTTACCTGCGTTTGTCGGTCAAAATGGCCCTGCTTATTCTGTCATTTATGGTGCTGTGTATTTTGGGTAATCTGCAAATCAGCCCCCTCATGCCTTTGTGGCAATCCTCGTTGATCATTTTTGTGGGCGCATGGATTGGTCAGTTTTATGGCCATAAACTTGAAGGACAAAAACCTTCGTTTTTAGATGATGTGAAGTTTTTACTCATCGGCCCCGCGTGGATATTGGATGATATTTTCTTCAAAAAATAAGATGATTGCGTTTGATAATTTTGAGCAAGTAGATTTCCGGGTGGGGACCATTTTAGAAGTGGATACCTTCCCTGAAGCAAAAACCCCCGCTTTTCAATTGACTATTGATTTTGGCCCTTTGGGGGTGTTAAAGTCTTCGGCGCAAATTACTACGCGATACACCATCAGCGAATTGATTGGAAGACAGATTGTGGCAGTGATCAACTTTCCTGTGAAAAAAATTGCCAACTTTAACAGTCAATGCCTTGTGTTGGGTGCAACACAAGGCAATGATGTTTTTTTACTCTCCCCCGAAGCAGCAGTAGCCAATGGACAGGTTGTTCGTTAACTTACATGATGTCTGCATAAAACAGCATATTGGCCAATAGCTGTTGTGTCCCTAACCAAAAAGCCCGGAAATTGGTATTGTCTGTCATCAGTAAATAACTTCCGCTTCCTTTTTTTACCCGCTTAAACGGAACGGTGCCTTTCAGAAGCTCCAATTGCTCCTCACTAATATAACCGCTCAATAAGGGATTATTGGTATACTGAATAGGGTTGTCAAAACTATTTTCATCGGGTTGTAGATATATCCTTGAGTTTCTAAACAAAGCCAACTCATTGTCCTCGAGCCCGAAGTTGATGGGATGTGAACGATCGATACGAGCATTGAATATTGCTCCACCAATGGCCTGAGCACCAATGAATTTATCACGATCAACAAAGGGGATGTTTTCTGCAGTGAGTTCGGTTTCTTGTAGTTCTTGTGGAACAATTTTGGTTGAATTCAGCCAGCTTATGGCGTCTCTGTAAGCAATAAAGTGACCTCCATTTTTCACCCAATGTTGAATTTTATCGGTCGCTTGATTCAATAAACTTCCGCGGTAAGAGGGCAGAATAATGTGGGTGTATTTTGAAAGATCCACGCGTCCGATTTGTTTTACATCTAGTTTGGTAATCGGTATGTGATACTGGGTGTCCATCAAATACCAAATCTCTCCGGCATCATAGCTGCGTACCCCGTCGCCTACAAGCAATGCAATTTTTGGTTGTGGTACCGTTGAGAAGTTTCGAGACCCCAAATCAATTCCTTGTGTGAGACCTGTAGACACCGCATTGATTTCAAGCTCGTTTTCCTCGGCTAACTTTTGAAGTGTCTCATGCAGGGCAGTAGCTCCTAGAGTTTGATTGGCCACAGGAATCATAATGCTTCCGTAATCGTATTTTTTTCCATCGATTTGAAAGGGTTGCTGGCTGACTTTTAGGCGAACACCTTTGTCTTGAAGTGCATAGATGACACGGGGACTATTGTAGTTGTGTGTCTCGAAAAGATAGGCGTAGTTTGATTTTTTAACCTCTTTTTCTTGACCATCTCTTGTTGTGGTGATACGATCACCACGCAGGTCAAGTGAATTAAGGGGCTGCATGTTTACGTCAAAAGCATGGGAGAACGTCCATGCAGAAACATCGTAAAACAAACTGTCTTCAAACTTGGTTTGCTCACTAAACATGGCCCGTACCAAGCGTTGCTTTTTTTGTGTTAACGGAACAACATAACTGTTTTCTTCGGGGAAGTATTTCCCCTTTATACTTGCATTTTTATTGGCCTTGTGCACTTCAATGCCGTGCAATAAAAAGACTTCGACCAAGCGTTTGACACTTTCGGCGTCCTTTTCGTTGCCCACTAAATAGGCTTTGGTTTTCATTTTTTTGGCTTCATTGCGTGCGTTGTTATAAAATTCACGCTGATAATTTAGCAGATCAACACGTAGGGCAGATGCGGCTTCTAGGGTTGAAAGTCCAGCGGTCAACTGGTTCTTTATTGTAAATGGGAAAGTCAATATACCGTTGTCTGTTTCTTGTGCATGTCCCCTTGAACTTGCTTGCTCAAACAGAATACCAACCCCTCCATTCACATCAGGGTAGGTAGACCCTTTGCCGTAGTAAAAATCATCAAAGCTTTCCTCTGTATAATAGAGCGAACCAATTTTATCCAAGGCTTTGGCGTGGTATTGTCCAATTTGTTTGGTGAGGGTTTGATTTTTTTGAGGAGTCAGTGGATTGACCCTTGAGGGTATCCCCGGCTGAAAGAAGAAGGTGGCATTGGATCCCATTTCATGGTGATCGGTGAGTACGTTTGGAAGCCATTTTACAAAGCTGCCAATGCGTGCTTTAGATTCGTTGAGTTGAGCGGGAAGCCAATCGCGGTTCATGTCAAACCAGTAGTGGTTCGTTCTTCCGCGTGGCCATACTTCGGTATACTCTCGGTCGTTGGGATCGATACTGATGTTTTTGGATTGATGGGTATTGGCCCATTGGGAGAAGCGTTGTAGGCCATCGGGATTGAAACTTGGATCAAAAAGCACTACAGTGTTTTCTAAAAGTTTTTCAACATCTGCACTTTGCGATGCCGCCAAGTGGTAGGCCAACAATAGCCCTGCATTTGCTCCACTGGGTTCGTTTCCATGAATTGAAAACCCTTGGTAGACGACCACCGGTAGGGTTGAGGTATCTAAATTGATCCCTTCGGGTTCGGTCAACGCCAAATGATTTTTCTGAATTTCTTCTATATTTTGAAGATTTTGCGGGGCACTGATTGTTAATAAAAGTAACGGACGATCTTCATAGGTTTTTCCTCTGTTTTCGAGACTGATACGGTCTGAAGCATTTGCTAACGCCCGCATATATTCTACGAGTTTATCATGACTTACATGCCATTTTCCCACTTCATGCCCCAAGATTGAAGCTGGGGTAGGGATCGTTTGGTCGTAGTTTTGTTGCGGAGGGAGATAGTCACTCAGTTGGGTCTGCCCAAGGGCAGTTGTGAGCGTAAAGAGTGAAAATAAAAAAATAATTTGTCGCATGATTTGAATTTTGAATCAAGGTAAAAAAAAACCACTTCAAAATGAAGTGGCTCGTGAATACCCTTGAGATAAAATTAAATATCTTCAAAATTCAAATCCGTATAGCTTTCATTGTTTTCAGTGACAAAATTGGATTTGTTTTCGCCCGTGTAATTTTTTTGATGCCGCTCGCTAATCACTTCATCTCCTCTTTCTTGGATGATGAAATCCATGATCTCCCCAAGTATAGACTTGAATTCTGCAAAGTCTTCTTTATAAAGGTAAATCTTATGTTTCTTGTAGTAAAACGAACCGTCTTCGTTGGTGAATTTTTTGCTTTCAGTGATCGTAAGGTAGTAGTCGCTTGCCTTGGTCTCTCTGACATCAAAAAAATAAGTGCGGCGTCCTGCACGTAGCACTTTTGAGTTAATTTCTTCCTGTGATGTTTCCATCTGCATTCATTTTGGTCAGCAACAGCATTCTGTTTACTTATTTTGTCAAATCTCTGTAAAATTGCCAAAAATTATTAAACAAAACAAATATTTAACCGATTATCAAGCTTGCATTTGTGCTAATTCTTGATAAATCCCTTTTTCTTGAATGAGGATTTCATGCGTGCCTTGCTGTACCAATTGTCCTTCAGAAAGAACAATAATCTTATCAGCTTGTTTGACCGATGATATACGATGGCTCACAATACAGGTTGTTTTGTTCGCACTAAAGGAGTTGATGTTTTTTAGTATTTGTTCTTCGGTGTCTGCGTCCACGGCTGAAAGACAATCGTCGAGCAATAAAATAAGTGGATTTTTAATGAAGGCTCTTGCAATAGATATCCGTTGGATTTGCCCTCCAGAGAGCGTCACCCCTCTTTCGCCCAACAAGGTTTGGTAGCCATCGTGGAACCCTGCAATGTTGTGCGCAACCACTGCCTGCTCTGCCGCATTGATGATTTCTTTTTTTGTGGCATCATGATGACCAAAACGTATGTTGTCTTCGATGGTTTCTGAAAAAAGAAATGGATTTTGAGGGACATAACCCATGCTATTGCGTAGGGTGTTGAGGTCGTATTTTTTTGCGTCGATCGCTCCGATTTGAACCTGCCCTTGGTCGGGGTCGTATTGTCGGGCGATGAGTTCGAGTAATGTTGATTTTCCTGCCCCTGTTTTGCCTACAATGCCCAGCGTTTCTCCAGGCAATAAGGTGAAGGAAATGTCTTTGAGGGCCGTAATTCCGGTGTCGGGGTAAGTAAAACTCACTTGGTCAAAACAAATGCTAGGGGAGGAAATGGGGGTGGTGATTGAGCCGTTTTCAATGCTGGATTTTTGTTGTAAAAAAGTGTTGATACGCTCTTGTGAGGCCTCTGCTTGTTGCACAATAGATGTCACCCATCCCACTGTAGCTACCGGCCAAGTCAACATATTTACATAAATGATGAACTCGGCCAATACGCCAATATCAATTTTCCCTGCGATATATTGTGATCCCCCAACATAGATGACCAGCAAATTACTGCAGCCAATAAGGAGGATCATCAAAGGAAAAAACCATGCTTGAACTTTGGCGAGCGCAACATTTTGATTTTTGCTTTCCAGCGCCAACGCACCAAATTTTTCCCCAACAACGGGTTGCAGATTGTAAGATTTTATAATGCCTATTCCACTGAACGCCTCTTGCGAAAAGCTCGATAGTTTGGCCAAGGTCTCTTGTACTACCGTACTCCTTCGATTTATGGCCTGACTGAGCTTATAAATGATCACCGAAAGGAACGGCAAAGGCAATAGGGTATAGGCAGTAAGTGTTGGTGCAATACTAACCATCAAGCTGATAACGATGACGAATAAGGCCAATGTATTGATGCTGTACATCAACGCGGGACCAAAATACATGCGTACTTTGCTGACGTCTTCACTTATTCGGCTCATCAAATCTCCTGTTCGGTTACGTTTGTAAAAACGACTACACAATACTTGATAATGCGCATAAATTTCGTTCTTCAAATCATACTCAATGAATCGCGAAACATTGATGATGGTTTGCCGCATTAAAAAAGTCAAGAACCCAGAGACCAAGGACGCCCCCACAATGATCAAAATATTGAGCAATAAGACATGCTTCAATGATTCGATATCTTTTTCAGGCGACTTGAAATAAGCTTCGATAGCATTCATGGAATTCCCCACCAATCTTGGGGTGAACAATGAGAATATCCGCGCAATGACAGTGATAACGATACCAATGATGAGCTTCCAACGGTAAACAAATAAAAATTTATTGAGGTATTGAAGTGCTTTCATGACTAGATCGTTTCAAAGGTAAGTAAATGGGAGTGGTAAATTTTAAATCCGACAAAAAAACCCTTAATTTTGTTGACAGAAAAGTTCTTTGCACATGCTTACACGGCGACAAATTCGCATCAAGGTAATGCAGCATGTCTATGCGCATTACAATGGCAACCAGATTTCACTCAGAGAGAGTGTCAAACAATATCAGGCCAGTTGTTACGACATGAAAATGCTGTATCTCACCTTGTTGGGATTACTCAAGTCGGTATGGGATTACGCCGATGAACAAGCCACCATTCAAAAAAAGAAACGCAGGAGTGAAGCCCCGCTCAACCCACATTTCGATGAAATCGTTGCCCTCGAGCCTCTGCGATTGATTGCACAACACCCTTATCTCAAGCAACAACTGACCGATTTAAAAATCTCCATCTGGGAGTTGGAATTCAATTTTGTTCGTCAGCTTTTTGAACAAATCATTGCATCTGAATCCTATGAAGCTTATCAGAAAGCGGAGACCAAGAGTTTCAAGCAGCAACAGAAACTTCTCATTACCCTCTTCAAAAATGTGGTTGCGCCCAATGAGCAGTTATACCTATATATCGAAGATCTGAGTATGCAGTGGGTTGATGATTTGCCCGTTGTAAACACCTATTTACTCAAACAGCTCAGAAAATTGAAAAGTGAAAACCTTTCTTCTTTGGGCTTTCCCAATAACGCCGAACGACTCGATGACATTGCTTTTGGGGAGCAACTGATTGAGAAAGTCTTGACCAATGAAGAAGAATTACAAAAAGAATTTGAGGGGAAAACCCCCAATTGGGACCCGGAACGCATCGCATTGTTGGATAGCACGCTTATAAAAATTGCGATTGCCGAGTTGATTTACTTCGAGAATATCCCAACAAAAGTGACCATGAACGAGTACCTCGAGATTGCCAAAGAATACTCTACGCCAAAAAGTAATCAGTTTATCAACGGGGTGTTGGATAGTTTGGTCAGGGAATACAAAGAAAACAATCGTTTACATAAAAAAGGACGTGGGCTAATTGAATAAAAATATGTAATTTGAGGCCTGAAAAAAAATCACTTTAACGACATGAAAAAATATTTCATTTTATCCTTAGCTGCCCTTGCCTTGACATTTACGGCCTGTGGCGGTAACCCTGAAAAGAAAGAAGCTCCTGCTGCTGCGGCATCGGCCGTTGAAGCTTCAACAGCAAAAGCCGCTTCCAACTCACCCGTGATGACGTTTGACAAGTCGATCCATGACTTTGGCACCATCCAAGAAGGAGAGCGCGTGGAAACTTTGTTTACTTTCACCAACACTGGGAAATCAGACTTGGTTATTGTTGATGCCCGAGGAAGCTGTGGTTGTACCGTGCCAGAGTATCCAAAAAACACGCCTATTGCTCCAGGAGAATCTGGTCAAATCCGCGTGAGTTTCGATTCGAGCAACAAACCCAATCTACAGCAGAAAACAGTAACGATCTCTGCCAACACCGAGTCTGGTCGCGAAACCATCCGTATCAAAGCCATGGTACAAGCTGACCCAGTGAAACAACAACAGCGTGACGCTGCTGCAGCGGCTCGTTTGCAACAAAATAAATAGTTCTAAATGGATCAACTTCCTTTTCTCTTGTTGATGCTGGTGGTGTTTGTATTTTTCATCATCTTGCCTCAACAACGTCGACAAAAAAAAGAACGCAATTTCATGAACGATCTCAAAAAAGGAGATCGCGTGATCACCAAAAGTGGCATGCATGGTAAAATTGCAGAATTGAATGAAAAGGACGATACCTGCGTGGTTGAAACCCTAGCAGGAAAAATCAAAATGGAACGCAGTGCTATATCTTTAGAATTGAGTGCTAAACTTGCTCCCAAGGCAAAGAAATAGCCATTTTTGATAACGATGTAAAAAAAAACCAACCCCACTGGGGTTGGTTTTTTTATTTTTGCAACAAATCATTATTCATGTACCAACGGTTGATCAAGCCATTTCTTTTTCTATTCGACCCCGAAAAAGTGCATTATTTCACCTTTTCATTGATCAAGCTTTTGACGTCAATTCCCGGCGTCAATCTTTTGTTGAAATATTTGTATGTGGTTGAAGATCCAAAATTAGAGCGCGAAGTGTTTGGACTAAAGTTTCCCAACCCTGTAGGACTGGCCGCCGGATTTGATAAAAACGCCGTGCTCTATAAAGAGCTTTCCCATTTTGGATTTGGGTTCATCGAAATTGGGACTTTAACGCCCAAAGGCCAGCCCGGAAATCCCAAAAAACGGTTGTATCGACTGAAAGAAGACCAAGCCATCATCAACCGAATGGGATTTAATAATAACGGCGTAGATGATGCGGTGAAACGTTTAAAAAAGAACAAAAGTGTTTTGATTGGCGGAAACATTGGTAAAAATAAAGTAACCCCTAATGAAGAAGCGGTCAACGATTACATTTATTGTTTCAATGCTCTATTTGATTACGTGGATTATTTTGTTGTTAACGTAAGTTCTCCCAACACTCCCAATTTACGCGCCTTACAAGACAAAGCACCGTTAACACATCTTTTGTCTACGCTGAAAAAATTAAATGATAAAAAAGAAAGTCCCAAGCCCATACTGTTAAAGATTGCACCAGATTTGAGCAATGATCAATTGCTTGACATCATTGATATCGTAACTACAGTAAATATAGACGGCGTTATAGCGACCAATACAACTCTAAATAGAGAAGGACTTCAATCAACCCACAAAACGGAAGTCGGTGGTCTCAGTGGTAAACCCCTGACCAAGCGCAGTACAGAAGTCATCCGTTTCTTGGTTAAAGAAAGCAACAATGCCTTCCCGATAATTGGAGTGGGTGGGATCCATACTCCCGAAGATGCGCTGGAAAAACTCGATGCTGGTGCCGCTTTGGTGCAGCTCTACACCGGTTTTGTTTATGAGGGCCCTGCAGCGGTACGGAATATTAACCGCGCCTTACTCAAACGTCACCATTGAGTTCAGTAGCATTACAATGAGATGCATTGAACCCACCCATGCCATGGCGATGAAACGAAGTGACTGAAGCAATCTCTTATTTTTTTCTAAACATAAAAAAATCCCTTTGGCCATGCCAAAGGGATGTCATTGGAAAAACCCGCAGTCTTGTATTTAGTCGAAATAACTAAAGGAATCGTCGGATTTTATGGTTAAAAGTGTTTCGTAAATCAACCGAATAACATTCTCCACATCTTCTCTTTGCACCATTTCTACAGTAGTATGCATATACCGCAAAGGCAATGAAATAAGCGCTGATGCGACTCCGCCGTTGCTATACGCAAAAGCATCGGTATCGGTGCCCGTAAAGCGCGAAGAGGCTAGGCGTTGAAAAGGAATGTCGTTGGCTTCGGCCGTTTCGATGATGCGTTCACGCAATTTGTTGTGCACCGCAGGGGCATACGAAATGACTGGGCCTGCACCCATTTTGGTAAACCCTTGTTCTTTTTTATTGATCATAGGGGTCGTGGTGTCGTGGCATACATCGGTAACAATGGCCAAATCGGGTTGTAATCGCTCTGTAATCATCTCCGCACCACGAAGCCCTACTTCTTCCTGAACAGAATTGGTTATGTATAGACCAAACGGCAGATCGATATTGTTTTCCTTCAGCAGTCGGGCTACTTGAGCAATCATAAAACCTCCTGCTCGGTTGTCGATGGCGCGGCACACAAATTTATTGTTATTCAATACCTGGAATTGATCCGGATAGGTGATCACACAACCAACATGCACACCCAAGGCTTCGACACCGGCTTTGTCTTCGGCGCCAACATCGATAAAGATATTGTCGAGTTTAGGTGTTTCTTCTTTGCCCGATTTGCGCGTGTGGATGGCTGGCCAACCAAAAACCCCTTTTACAATTCCTTTTTTTGTATGAATATTGACCCATTTCGAAGGAGCGATCTGATGATCGGACCCCCCATTGCGAATCACATAAATCAGCCCATCGTCCGTAATATAATTGACATACCAGGAAATCTCGTCAGAATGCCCTTCAATCACCACCTTAAAAGGGGCTTCGGGATTGATAACGCCAACGGCTGTTCCATAGGTGTCGGTAATGAAAGTGTCCACATAAGGGCCGAGATAATCCATCCAGAGTTTTTGTCCTTCGGCTTCATAGCCCGTTGGAGAGGCGTTATTCAAATAATTTTCTAAAAAGGCAATCGCGTTTTGATCCAGTATGCTCATAAGAATTTTTTAAAGTTCGAATTTACGATTATCTCTTTAATTTTTATGGATAGACGCCTTTGAACTTTTACCTTTGCACCATGCGACGTTTTGGGCTTTTTTGCTGTTTTTTTGTTACTGCTTTTTTAAGCCGGTCACAGGTCAATCAAGAGTCATCTCTTTTTTTGGTCGAGGGCGACTCGCTACCGGATTATGTTATTCCCCTGAAAGAGGTTGTTGTTTTTCAGCCCTTAAAATTCAAGGATCAAGAATCCCTTAAGCGATATATTTTACTGCGCCGTCGTGTTTTTCGCGTCTATCCCTATGCAAAACTAGCGGCAGACCGCCTACAAGTACTGAACGAAAGACTCAGTAATATTGAAAGCAAAAGTGGCCGAAAAAAATACCTTAAGCGGTTGGAAAAATTCATCTACGGAGAATTTGAAGAAGAGCTCAAGAAACTGTCCAAATCCCAGGGCCGTATTCTCATCCGTTTGGTGCACCGGCAAACGGGGAGCACAACCTTTGATTTGGTCAAAGATTTACGCAATGGGTGGCGTGCTTTTGTCTATCAAACCACCGCATCTCTTTTCAAGCTCTCGTTGAAGACAGAATATAATCCTGAAGAAATTCTAGAAGACTATCTTATCGAAGACATCTTACAACGTGCTTTTGCAGACGGATATTTGGAAGAACAACCCGCAGCCATCGATTACGACCTCGATGCCCTGTATGGCGTTTGGAACAAAAAGAGGAAATAATTTTTTTTATCGTCAAAATTTTTTATCTTGTTGGTTCCCAATAATTTTAACTAGTGAATAATTTTTTGACCCGATTTTCTTAAAAATAAATTTACAAAAGTGTTTTTGGTACGGAAAAAGGGTTTTATATTTGCAC